>JAEYYJ010000100.1 GCA_023430845.1 Pseudomonadota bacterium | reverse complement strand
TACAAGGGCCTTGCAGCGCGGAAAGCCGAAAGCGCGAGGAAGGGCAAGCTGCGCGGTCTCGGCTTCTCGGCCTACATCGAAGCGTGCGGCATCGCGCCCTCGCGCGCAGTCGGCTCGCTCGGTGCCGGTGTCGGCCTCTGGGAAAGCGCGGAAATCCGCGTGAACCCCGTCGGCACAATCGAGGTGCTGACCGGCTCGCACAGCCACGGCCAGGGCCACGAGACCACGTTCGCCCAGGTCATTGCATCGAAACTCGGCGTGCCCATCGAGCAGGTCTCGATCGTGCACGGCGATACGGACAAGGTGCAGATGGGCATGGGCACGTACGGCTCGCGCTCGGGTGCCGTCGGCGCTTCGGCGATCGTCAAGGCGGCTGAGAAAATCGTCGCCAAAGGAAAGCGCGTCGCGGCCGCCTGCATGGAAGTACCGGAGGACAGCGTCGACTTCGAGAACGGCGAATTCCTCGGCCGCGGCACGAACAAGAAGATGACCTTCGGCGAAGTCGCGCTGCAGGCCTATGTCGCCCACAAATTCGATCCGGAACTGATCGAGCCGGGCCTCAAGGAAGGCTCGTTCTACGACCCGAAGAACTTCACCTTCCCGTCGGGTGTGCACATTGCGGAAGTGGAGATCGATCCTGAAACCGGTCACACGCGGATCGATCGCTGGACGGCGGTGGATGACTTCGGCGTGCTCATCAATCCGATGATCGTCGAAGGCCAAGTGCACGGCGGCATCGCTCAAGGTGTCGGGCAGGCCATGCTCGAGCACACAGTCTACGACGAGAACGGCCAACTCATCACCGGCAGCTTCATGGACTACGCCATGCCGCGCGCCGATGACGTGCCATCCTACAATGTGGCGATGACGACGACGCCCTGCCCGTCGAATCCGCTGGGCGTGAAAGGCTGCGGTGAAGCGGGCGCGATTGCGGCGCCTCCGGCACTCATCAACGCCATCACCGACGCGCTCGGTCATGAAGAAATTGCGATGCCGGCGACGCCGCAAGCCGTTTGGCGGGCGGCGCAGAAATCGGTGCGCAAGCAGGCGGCGGAATAAGGGAGGATACCATGCAAGCGTTCGACTATCGCCGCCCCGGCACGATCAATGAGGCGGATCTCGCACTGAAGGCCGCTCCTGGCGCCCGGCTCCTTGCCGGCGGCCAGACCCTGCTGCCGACCATGAAGCTGCGCCTCGCGACACCGGAGACGGTCATCGACCTCTCGGCCATCGCCTCGCTCAAGGGCATTGCGCGTAAAGATGGCGGCCTCGCCATCGGCGCCATGACCACGCACGCAGCGGTCGCGGAGTCGGCCGACGTGAAGGGCGCCATTCCCGGCCTCGCCAAGCTCGCCGGCGGCATCGGCGATCCGCAGGTACGCCATCGCGGCACCATTGGCGGTTCCGTCGCCAACAACGATCCCGCAGCCGACTACCCGGCCGCGGTTCTCGCCCTCGGTGCAACACTCAACACGTCGAAGCGCAGCATCTCGGCGGATGACTTCTTCCAGGGCCTGTTCGCAACGGCCTTGGAGGAGAACGAAATCCTGACCGAGATCACGTTTCCGGTCCCGCAGAGCTTCGCCTATGCGAAGTTCGACCAGCCGGCATCGCGTTTCGCGCTCGTCGGCGTAGCGGTGGCACGCACATCAGGTGGCGTGCGCGTGGCCGTGACCGGTGCCGGGCAAGGCGGCGTGTTCCGTTGGGCGGATGCGGAGAAGGCGCTCTCGTCGAACTTCTCGGCTGCAGCGCTCGACGGGCTCAAGCTCGATGCCTCGAACGTGCTGTCGGATGTGCACGGCAGTGCCGATTACCGCGCACACCTCGTCGGGGTCATGGCACGCCGGGCCGTCGCGGGCTGAAGTCGAGTGGGCCGCGCTTTTTCTTCCCCTTCTCCCCGCGTACGGGGAGAAGGCCGGGATGAGGGGCGGTCACACAACGCACGTTGGAGTATACCGCCGCCCCTCCCCCTAACCCTCTCCCCGCACGCGGGGAGAGGTAATGAGAGAAGGCGGCGATAGCACCTCTTCCTGAGCGCGCGACTGCGCGCCGGCCGGTAGGCCGTCCTTCAAATCAAGCAGCCCGATCCTTCTCGTCACGCGGGCGCGTGAACTCTGCCGGAAGCTGCCAGGCCGGGAACCCGAAGGCATTCGGGAAGGTGAGCAGATCGCGCTCGCGGGCCGGACCGGGCGGCGCACTCACTTCACCGTCGAAGGCCTGCAACGCCGTCACCATGCGCTGAGCGTAGTCGGCATAGTCGCGCACCATGGTCTGCCAGAACCGCGCCTGGGCGGCGAACAGATCCTGGGGCCCGCGGCACTGGGCCATCTCACTCGGAATATCGAGGTAGGCCTTTGCCCGCCGCCCCGCGAGCGAGGCAAACTGCATATTGGCGCACGCAGCGCACTTCATCATCGGGGCAACGGCCTTCGCCGCTTGCTCGGTGGAGGCAACCAGCCTCTGGAACGGCTCGTTCTCGGACCGTCCTGGCGGTTGTTGCTTCGGATTGGTCATGACGCCGCACTCCTCATTTCCCCCGGCCCCCATGCGGGACCGACGCCGGCTCCTCGCATGGAGCCAGCGTTAATCATGATATACCAGACCCGACCCTTGCGCATTGATCTTGAGCAAAAGACGGATTTAGCTGAGGAATAAGAGGCTTAGGCGCTAGTGATGAGAACGGGTGTCAGGCCTTGCCGACGCCCGCCATGTAGTCCGCGAGCAGCTGCTCGGAGATCCGGCCCGGCTGATAATTATAGGGGCCGATTTCGCGCACGGGCGTCACTTCCGCCGCCGATCCTGTGATGAAGCACTCCGTGAAGCTGGAGAGCTCTTCCGGCATAATGCGGCGCTCGATGACCTCGAGACCACGCTTCTTGGCGATCTCGATGACCGTCTCACGTGTGATGCCCGAGAGGAAGCAGTCAGCGAGCGGCGTGTGCAGCTTGCCGTCATGCACGAAGAAGATGTTGGCGCCCGTGCACTCGGCGACGCGGCCCTGCCAATCGAACATGAGCGCGTCGGAGTAGCCCTTCTTCTCGGCCCGGTGTTTTGAGATCGTGCAGATCATGTACAGGCCTGCCGCCTTGGCCATGGCCGGCGCGCAGGCCGGATCGGGCCGGCGGTACTCGGCGATGTCGAGGCGGATGCCGCGCATGCGCTCGGCGGGGTCGAACATCGACGGCCACGTCCAGGTCGCAATGGCGACGTGTATGGGATTCTGCTGCGCCGAGACGGCCATCATCTTCTCGCCGCCGCGGAAGGCGACCGCGCGGACGTACTTATTGCCGCCGCCGTTGAGCCGCAGGATCTCGGTCTTCGCCGCCTCGAGCTCGTCCACCGAGTAAGGAATGGTGAAGTCCATGATCTGGGCAGAACGGTGAAGGCGCTCGGTGTGCTGGCGCGATTTGAACACGACGCCGTTGTAGGCTCGCTCGCCCTCGAACACGCTGGAGCCGTAATGCAAACCGTGGGTCAACACGTGCACCCGGGCATCGGCGGAAGGCATGAATTTGCCGTTGTACCAGATCTGACTGTCGCCGAAGTAGATGAACTCGGACATGCGCGTATCCTCCCGCGGGACGAACTTGGAAAATCGGCGCTCCGGCGCCTGCAGCCGGCTCGCGGTCAGGCGAGGGTGCGAGACGCGAGTTGTGCGCAGAACGATCCTTTGGCGCCTCTCGCGGCTTATCCCCTGCCTGCGAGCGGATAAAATGCTCGCCTGAAAGAGAAAAACCGCCCGACACCGGCTGCCCCAGGCATCACCCGCGTATCGAAGTCACCACTGTTCGATGGGATCTGATACGGTGGCGCGCCAAGGCCAACCGGCCCAACAAAGCGCTTGCCACGGGTATCAATCGACTACAAATATGTCAATATGACTGACGTAAATTCAAGCCGCCCCTCCACGCCGCGCATGACGGTCGCGGCTGCGTCCGGCACGCCGGCCCATGACGCGGCGGACGAGCCGTCACCGGAGGTAGTGCAGCTCGTCGAACTGCTTTTCTTCGCCTATCGCGATTTCACCGGCGACGCCGATGCCATCCTCGCCGAGTACGGTTACGGCCGCGCCCATCATCGCGTTCTCCACTTCATCACGCGCTATCCGGGCCTGCGGGTTGCCGACCTGCTCCTGATCCTCAACATCACCAAGCAGAGCCTTGCGCGCGTGCTCCGTCAGCTCGTCGAAAGCGGCCTCGTCGTGCAGTCTGCCGGAGATACCGACCGACGCGAGCGCCGCCTGCACGTAACGCCATCCGGCCGCGCACTCATGCGCCGCCTCGTCGGTGCGCAAGTCCGCCGTATTCGTCGCGCCATCGGCCTCAGCGGCAATGGCGCCGAGGCGGCCGTTCGCCGCTTCCTCACGGCCATGATCGAGCCGGAAACGCGCGACATGGTTGCCCCCTTGCTGGACCTGCCAAAGCTGCCCAAGGACCTCAACGGAGAGCTTCAGCCATGACGCTCGCGAGCAGCCTCGCCCGCCGGGAACCTCTGCCCGACAATGCCCCCCACGTGCTGCTCGTCGACGACGACCAGCGCATCCGCGAACTGCTCGGCCGCTATCTGCAGGACAGCGGCTTTCGCGTGACGACCGCACAGGACACGCTGACCGCACGCGCCGCCATGCGCGGCCTTGCCTTCGACCTCGTCATTCTCGACGTCATGATGCCGGGCGAGAGCGGCCTCGATCTCGCGCGCGACCTCAAGAGCATCTCCCCGATCCCCATCTGCATGCTGACTGCGCGGGCCGAGCCGGAGAATCGCGTGGAAGGCCTTGAAGCCGGTGTCGACGACTACGTGACAAAACCCTTCGAGCCTCGCGAACTCGTCCTGCGTCTCAACAACATCATGCGGCGCGGCCGGATCGGGCACGAGCCGCGCGACGAGATTCGCATGGGCGACTACGCCTTCAGCGTCGAGCGCGGCGAGCTGCGGCGCGGCGAGGAAGCGATCAAGCTCACCGAGCGCGAGCGCGACCTCCTGCGCCTTTTCGCCTCGCGGCCGGGTTCCCCCATTGCCCGCCACGAACTCGCGAGCGATGAATCGACCGGCAGCGAGCGGGCGATCGACGTCCAGATCAATCGGCTCAGGCGCAAGATCGAGCTGGACCCCTCGAACCCGGTCTATCTCCAGACGGTTCGGGGCAAGGGCTATATCCTCTATATCGACTGAGGATCTCCCCTACATCGATCGAGGCATATGCCGGCCCGCACGCCGGCACAGAGAGACGGGATCAATGGTTGCGGCGCGGGACTCGGTTGGCGAACTGGAGCTGCCTCCTGCCCGGCGAAGCTGGTGGCGGCGGCTCAAGCTCCTACGCTGGCGCGCCGGTTGGAGCCGCATTGCTGCTTTCTTTGCCGAGCTCGCACCGAAGGGCCTTTATGCCCGCACGCTCATCATCATCATCACCCCGATCGTGCTTCTCGAAAGCGTCGTCGCTTTCACCTTCATGGAGCGGCACTGGCAGGCGGTGACACGGCGCCTCTCCGAGGCAACGGCGCGCGATATCGCGGCGATGATCGAGGTCTACTCCAGCTTCTCGATTGCCGACGATCCCGAGAAGCTCGTCAACATGGCACGCGAGAAGGTCGGGATCTCCATGCAGATCCTGCCGCTGGACGATCTGCCCAAGGCGCAGCCGAAGCCCTTCTTCGCCCTTCTCGACCGCACGCTCTCGGACGAGATCAGGAGACATGTCGCTCTGCCTTTCTGGATCGATACCGTCGGCGAGTCACGTCATGTGGAGATACGCGTCAAGCATCCCAAGGCCGTGCTCCGCTTCATCGCGACGCGGAACCAGACCTATGCCTCCAACTCGCACATCTTCCTGCTGTGGATGGTCGGCACGTCGGTTGTTCTGCTGACCGTCGCCATTCTCTTCATGCGCAACCAGATCCGGCCCATTCTGCGCCTCGCGGAAGCGGCCGATGCATTCGGTAAAGGGCGGCGCACCGTTGGCGATGACTTCCGCGTGCGAGGCGCGCGCGAGGTGCGGCAGGCTGCCCAGGCTTTCGTCGAGATGCGCGAGCGCATTGTCCAGCATGTGGATCAGCGCACGACCATGCTTGCCGGCGTCAGCCATGACCTCAGAACCGTGCTCACGCGCTTCAAGTTGCAGCTCGCCTTTCTCGGCGACGGCCCCGAGATCACCGCCCTGCGTGCCGACGTCAACGAAATGCAGCACATGCTCGAGGACTACCTCGCCTTTGCCAAAGGCGACGGCGGCGAGCAGGCAACGCCCACCAATGTGCGCCAGCTTCTCGAGGAGGTTTACGTCGACGCTCAGCACTTCGGCGTACCGATCGATCTCAGACTGCGCCGGCGCCCGACGGACCTCGTGCTCGAGCTCAAGCGTAATGCCTTCAAGCGCGCCGTGACCAACCTCGTCTCCAATGCCGCGCGCTTCGGCAATCGCATCGTCGTGCGTGCCGCGACTGACCGGCAGTGGCTGCGCATCGAAGTAGACGACGACGGCCCCGGCATTCCGGCTGTCGAGCGCGAGAATGTGTTCAAGCCCTTCTACCGGCTCGATCATGCGCGCAACGAGGGCGCGGGCAACTCCGGCCTCGGTCTCGCCATCGCGCGCGACATTGCGCGGAGCCACGGCGGCGACGTGGCGCTCGATACGAGCACCATGGGCGGTTTACGCGCGATCATCCGTGTGCCGCTCTAACTCCCATGCGGCAACAAAGTGTTCCTCGGGTTAATGCCTGTAAATATTTGAGATTCTGGCCATTATCCATCGATTCGTGCGCCTAAGGATGATATACTCCGGTCGTTGGGGAAGATGAACAATAACCCTACGAAACTGGAGGTTCTTGGAATGCGAAAACTGATGATGGCTTGCCTGTTCGGCCTGCTGCCCGTGATCGGCGTGGCCACTGCCGGATCCGCGTCTGCCGCAGCACCTGGCAACATGACGATCCTGGATAGGCTGGCCACGACCAGCCCCGTCGTCGATCAGGTCCGCTATCACCGCCGCAGTTATCGCCGTGGCTATCGCTGCTATCGCGTGTGCACGCGGCGGAACTATCGCGGCCGCTGCGTCCGGACCACTGAGCGCTGCTATCGCCCAGCCCGCCGCCACTATCGCCGCTGGTAGTCTGAGGGCGGCTTTCGCCCAGTGAGGGCCGGGTCGGGAGCATTTGCTCCGACCCGGCCCTTTCTTTTTGATTTCGCCGACTTACTTCCACGCCCACCGCAGGACTGTGGTCCTCAATCCCCACCCGTCGGGATAATGAGGAAGCGCGGCATTTAAGGGCGATTGCGCGGAGGCCGTTCGCTAACATCGGCCGGCCGGAGAAGATCACTTCGATTTATAGAGAATTTGGAGGTTTGGAATGAGAAAGACAGTGTTGGCACTTGCGGTGTGCCTGCTCCCGCTCGTGGGTGTCGCAACCAGCGGACCAGCATCGGCAGCAGCGCCCGGCAACATGACACTTCTCGACAGGCTCGCGACCGCGGAGTCGCCCGTCGACCAAGTGCGCCACCGTTGCTACCGGCGTACCGTCCGCACATGCACGAAGCGCGTGTTCGGCAAGTGCGTGCGCTATCGCCATCGCACACAGACCTATTGCCCGCGTCATCGTCGCTAGTGATCGCAGCGGCTATTCTCAAAGGCCGGGCCCCAGCATCACGCTGGGCTCGGCCTTTTTCATTCAGAAGAGGCGCCCTCCATCGGGCACCTTCTGCCCCGGCCCGATCAGCACGACCTCGCCTTGTTCATCCGGAAAGCCGAGCGTCAGTACCTCCGACATGAACGGTCCGATCTGGCGCGGTGGAAAATTTACGACGGCAGCCACCTGCCGTCCGACGAGCGCCTCGGGTGCATAATGTTTGGTGATCTGCGCCGAGCTCTTCTTCACACCGATCGTGCCACCGAAGTCGATGCGAAGCTTGAATGCGGGCTTGCGCGCCTCTGGAAAGGGCTCGACGGCGACAATCGTACCGACGCGAATATCGACTTTCAGAAAATCGTCGAACGTAATCGGTCCCGCCTCGAGGCTCTTGCCTGCAGCCATGTCATGCATCTCCACGAAGTACGCGTTCAGGCGTTGGCCTTCACCTCACTGAGCGCGCGGTTGAACTCGGCGCCGAGGATCACGACCATGGCCGTGACCTGGAAGAAGATGAGCGCCGTGAAGAGCTGCGTCAGACCCGCATAGAAGCGCGAGTAGTCGCTGATGCCGAGCCACCGCGAGTAGAGCTGCGCGATCAGGATCCACAGAACGACGCTCAGCAGGACGCCCGGCCACACGTCCCAGAACGAACGCTTACCCGCCGTCAGAAAGAGGTGATAGGTAAGCAGCTGCGCCGAGATCACGCACA
>JAEYYJ010000066.1 GCA_023430845.1 Pseudomonadota bacterium | reverse complement strand
ACTGGCGGTGCTGCGCGTGTCCTCAATATGATGGAAGACTACGCGCAGACCGAGTTTCCCGAGCTGAATGTATGGTTGACCTCGACCACCGAGCAGTGGGCCGTCATCGCCGTGCAGGGCCCGAAGGCGCGTGAGGTTCTGGCGCCGCTCGTCGAGGGCGTCGATCTCGGTGCTTCAGCGTTCCCCCACATGAGCGTCAAACCCGGCCGTATCTGCGGTGTCGATGCGCGTATCTTCCGCGTGAGTTTCACGGGCGAGCTTGGTTTCGAGATCAATGTGCCGGCGGACTACGGCGCTGCTGTGTGGGAAGCCGTCTCGCGCGAGGTGCAAAAGCACGGTGGATGCGCGTATGGCACCGAGAGTATGCATGTGCTGCGTGCCGAAAAGGGCTTCATCATCGTCGGTCAGGAGACGGACGGCACGGTAACGCCCGATGACGTTGCTCTCGGCTGGGCGATCGGCAAGAACAAGCGCGATTTCGTCGGCCTGCGTTCGCTGTCGCGACCGAACATTGTCCGCGGTGGACGCAAGCAGCTCGTCGGGTTGCTTACGACAGATCCGAAATTGGTGCTCGAGGAGGGCGCACAGGTGACGGCTGAAGCTAAGCCGCCCGTCGGCACGCCCGCGCTTGGGCATGTCACGTCGGCCTATTGGAGCGCGGCACTCGGGCGATCGATTGCGCTTGCGTTGGTGGCGGATGGGCGTGCGCGGATTGGCTCGCGGTTGAACATTCCCATGCCATCCGGCGATGTTGCAGTCGAAGTCGTAACGCCGGTCTTTCTCGATCCCAAGGGAGAGCGGCTGAATGGTTGATCATGCTATGGCGCGGCGCTCGGCGCTCGAGGGGTTGATACTGCCGGCGCGAGAGGGGATCGTCTCGGTGGCGGAGGCAGCACCTGCGTCGCGGTTCATTTATCGTGGGGATGCAGGCCTTATTGGCGATGCTTGGGGGATCGCTCTGCCGACCACGCCTATGCGGGCTCACACGTCAGGCTCGCGCACAGCTTTATGGCTCGGGCCGGATGAATGGTTGCTGCTGGCGGCAGCGGATGAGCAATCGAGCATAGCGACCACGCTCTCCAGCGCATTGGCTGGTAAGCCAGCTGCGCTCGTCGATGTCGGTCACCGTCAGGTCGGTCTCACGGTGTCGGGCCCGCGTGCGGCGACGCTGCTGAATGCAGGTTGTCCGCTCGATCTCGACGAGTCCGCGTTCCCTGTCGGTATGTGTACGCGCACCATCCTCGCGAAGGCCGAGATCGTGCTCTGGAGAACCGCGAGCGACACTTTCCGCCTGGAAATTGCGCGCTCGTTCGCGCCCTATGTCGTAGCACTCCTCGCAGAGGCCTTGCACGGCATCGGCTGATAGGGGGCAAATCGGAACTCGATGGCATCGCGTGATGCCATCGAGTCGAGTGACGCTTAGCAGGGCCTAGCTCCTGTTTTTCCCGCCGCCTTTGCAGTATCCCTTATCGGCGCCGGTCGAGATGCAGATCGTGAAGCGCTTGAACTTCAGGTGAATGATCAGCTTCTGCGGTCCCGGACCCTTGCCGGTCAGCTCGTTCATGGCCTGGGTCGCAGCGCCGCGCGCCTCACTCGGGGAGAGTTTGACGCCCTGAGCCTGTGCCTGGCGGATGATCTCCTTCTCCACGAAGCTCTTGGTGAGCGCCGGGCGATCTGCCGAGATGGCAACGCTGGCAGGTGAGGCAGCGATAGCGGCGAACGTCGCCGTAACGAAGAGGCCGGCAGCGATTGCCGATGCCCGGAGGATGGATTTGCGATTGGCGAACATGGTGGTTTCCTGATTGCTGTGCTGTTGATCGACGTAGCTGGGTTGATTGTGTTCAGGCCTTGCAGGGCTTGGCGTTTGCCGAGCACTTCCACTTCAGACCTGAGCGGCTGCACTGGTAGTACTTGCTCGAAGCGAGGGCATACGTGGACCACACGAAGCCCTGGTTCTTGAGAACCTTGCGGTGCCAGTGCCAGCGGGCGCTGATGCGGGCAGTCAGGTTCGTGTACTTCTTCTCGCCGTTGGCAGAGACGCTGTAGGGCTTGCATGTCTTCGCAGCCGCGGGGGCGGCGAGCATCGGTATCACGGCGACCAATGTCGCGAGTGCCAACGAGGTCTTGAGTATGCGGGGACGCATTTCCTTCTCCTGTCGCATTCTGCTTCCCGGGAGATCGCTGAGCTTGATCAGCGTGCCCGGTTGCTCATGTGTCGCAGCGACGTGGAGGAAGGTTCACTAGAGGTAGACGACTTTGAGTGCGTCGCACAAAGGTGCGCTCTATCGAGGAGAGCGCGAGATAGAAGAAAGAGTCGGAACTAACTGCGCGGCGCGATCGGCTGTGGGGTGCCCCATGCGACGAAGCTCGGATTGCTAAGTGTTGCTGCGGCGTTGCCATAACGCAGAGGCTGGCCGTCGAGCGTGGTGACGTTGCCGCCGGCCGCCGAGAGTACGGCATGTCCCGCAGCCGTATCCCAGGCCATGGTGCGACTCAGGCGTGGATAGATGTCGGCGTCACCGCGCGCAATGACGCAGAACTTGAGAGAGGAGCCAGCGTCGCAGCGCGAGGCAATGTCGAAGCGCGAAAGGAAGCTCTCGGTTTCGGGCGTGGAATGCGAGCGACTGACGAGCGCGGCAAGCGCCGTGGGATCAGGTGCGCGCGTGCGAATGGTTCGAAGGCCGATCTTGTCGAGCGCGATGCTGCCCTCGCGCGGTGAAATCCGGGCCATGGCCGCGACATCCGGCGCAAGCGTCACATAGAGTTCGTCGCACGCCGGCGCATAGACGATGCCGAAGACCGGAGCGCCGTTGCGGATCAGCGCGACATTGACCGTGAACTCACCACGCTGCGCGATGAATTCGCGCGTGCCATCGAGCGGGTCGACGAGAAAAAATTCTGTGCCAAGGGCGGGCATCTGGCCAGACGCGACCGCCTCTTCGGCAACGATCGGCACGCCTGGGGCAGCGGATGCGATTGCTGCGACGAGCACGGCTTCGGCCTCGCGGTCGGCGGCAGTTACGGGGCTTTCGTCGGCCTTGGTCTCGACGGCGACGCCAGCGCGATAGTAGCGCATCTCGATCGCGCCGGCCGTCAGTACTGCAGGGAGCAGGGCCGAAGCAAGTCGCGTGTGCTCGATGGCTGACATTGATTCTCCTGATCCGCCGCTGGCAGAGATTGCGACCATTCGATGCCCGGCCGCCGGATGCCAGAGTGATTCGTTACAAGATGCGGCGATATTGCATCAGAGTTCTGTCAATTGCCGGGCGTTCATAGTCCACACTTGGCGCGAATCTCGTGGGCGTGTATCAAAACTAGGATGAAATTCGCAAGCTGTCGCCCCTTGCGCTCGCGTAGCATTCGCTTGAGCCGGCGCCAGCGCATCCTCTCAACGAGCCGGGGACCATGAGCCAGCCCGCATTCCCGAACGATCTGGAGCTAGCGGCGCTGATCGCCAGCAAAGTTTGCCACGACGTCATCAATCCCGTGGGGGCCATCAACAATGGCCTCGAAATGCTCGACGAGGAGGATGATCCCGAGTCGCGTGACTATGCGCTGGATATGATCCGCAATGTCACGAGCCAGGCGACGGCGCGGCTGAAGTTCGCGCGCTTTGCCTATGGCGCAGCAGGTTCCGCCGGCGACTCGATCGACCTCCGCATGGGTGAGGAGATCGCACGCGAGTACGCGACCAAGGGCGGCAAGCACACGCTCGTGTGGCAGGGTCCTGTCGGCTATATGGCCAAGGACAAGGTCAAGCTCGTGCTCAATTTGGTCTCGCTCGGGCTCTCGGCGCTGCTCCGGGGCGGCGAGCTGACCGTGATGATCGACCAGCGGCCGGATCATCCCATGTTTGCCGTGCGCTGCCGCGGCCAGGGTGCGCGTCCGCCGACGCACCTCATCGAATTCCTGACCGGCCAGAATATGCCGCCGATCGATGCGCTGACCGTGCAGACGTATTACACATGCCGGCTCGCGCAGCAGTGCCGGATGCGGCTCGAAGTCCTGCGCGATGGTGCCGACATCATCCTGAGCGCCCGTTCCTGAGGCAGCCTGCCGCCCCCTTTCGCTTTTACATCGCGATCCGATGGGCATAGCTTTGTCGGCATGGTTCCACCCTGCCGATGGAGTGCGCGCACATGAAGCTCGACGAATATGCGTCCTATGACGGTCTCGGCCTTGGCGAACTCGTGGCCAAAGGTGAGGTCAGCCCCAAGGAGCTGGCGCGGACCGCGGCGGCGGCCATCGAAGCTGCGAATGGCGACGTAAAGGCCGTCATCGAGACTTACGACGACCGCATCGATGGCCTCGACGAGAGCACGCTCGGGGCGGGCCCGTTTCGCGGTGTGCCCTTCCTCATGAAGGACGTGTTCGGCCACGAGCAGGGCCGCCTCATCGAGTTCGGCTCGCGCCTCTGCCGCGGCATGACCGTGACGACGGGCACCTACTTCACCGACCAGCTCAAGGCTTCGGGTGTCAACATCCTCGGCCGTTCTGCGGCGCCCGAGTACTCCATGTCGGCGACGACCGAGAGCGTGATGTTCGGCAATACGTCGAACCCCTTCAAGAAGGGCTATTCGGCGGGCGGCTCATCGGGTGGCGCGCAGGCCGCGGTGACGAGCGGCATGGTGCCGATCGCGCACGGCTCGGACATTGGCGGCTCGATCCGCATTCCGGCAAGCTGGTGCGGTGGCGTCGGGCTGAAGCCGTCGCGTGGCCGCGTTTCCATCGGGCCGGTCGTGGATGAGGGCGGGCTGGGTTTCTCCGTCAATCACATCCAGGCGAAGACCGTTCGCGATTCAGCGACCATGCTCGACTGGGTGTCGAAGCCGCAGATCGGTGATCCATTCGTGATACCGCGGCCGACGCAATCCTATGCGTCGTTCGTCAACGCGCCGAGCCCGCGTCTCAAGATCGGCATCGTGCTGACGGAGATCTTCGGCGTGCCCGTCGATCCGGAAGTGGCGCAAGCCGTGAAGGATACGGCCAAGGTGCTCGAGGGCATGGGGCACCATGTCGACGTTGCGGACGTGGATTTCGGCGGCATCGAGACGCTGCACAAGATCAACGATCTCTTCTTCTTCGGGTTCGACAGCCGCCTCGAAGGATATGCGGCGAAGACCGGTCAGAAGATCGGGCCCGATACGCTCGAACCGGTCATGCTGTCGGTGTACGAGTTCGCGAAGGGGATCACGACGGCGCGCTTCTTCGCCGCGCTGAGCGAGGTCAACATCGCGCGGCGCAAGCTCGCCCGTTTTTATGCGGACCACGATGTCTGGCTCTCGCCGACGAATGCGCGCGTGTCGGAGCCCTGGGGCAAGTATCACCTCAGCAAGGCGGGCGTCGATGCGTCGAGCCTCGTCGACAAGCTGTTCCGCGAGCCCTGCCAGTTCACGGTACCGCACAACATCATGGGTACGCCGGGGCTGTCGCTGCCGCTCGCCATGCACTCGACGGGCGTGCCGATCGGTGTGCAACTCGCCGGTCGTCCAGCTGAGGAGCACGTGCTGATCTCGCTCGGCGCAGCGCTTGAACGCGCCATGCCGTGGGCCGGACGCGTGCCCGAGCTGCACGTGTCGAAGATGAGGTGAGGCGGAACGAACGGCAATTTTCGCGCACGCATCGCCTTTGAGCTTCAGATTTCCCAATGGGATAGGTTGCTTCGTGTGCGATCGCTTCTACGTAACTAGAGGCGTATTCGGTGCTCGCGCGGGCGGATTTCCCGCTTGGCGTGCTCCCCTGCAATTGTGTAGGGTTATCGGTGGCGAGCAGTGCTCGCTTGATATTTTGCTTTTTTGGTCGAACGTGGGGATTTCCTATGAAGAAAACCTTACTCACAATAGGTCTGACAATTGCTATGGGCGCGACAGCGTATTTCGCTTCCAATGTCTCGACGTTGGCTCAGAGTTGCCAGGGGTCGTGCTCAAACTCCGAAACTCGCTGTAAGCGGAGCGGCCTCGGCGCTGAGTGCACTAAGGCATTCAAAGCGTGCCTGAAGACGGGCACATTTACGGGACCAAGAGGAATTTCCTGGACCAACGTCTGCAAGAAGTGAGGCTGGGACGGACTGGCGGGGAGCGCGCTGCATACTCGCTGCGAACATGTAGCGAACCCCGAGTTCGCCCCTCATGCATGTCACTTCGGAGGATTTGGCGGGCCTCGCCTCAGCTTGCGGCTTTCGACGAACGCATGACACCTCCGACCCGGGTGTGTGCCGACTACACGCGGCCCGCGAAGATCCCAGCGGCGAGCGGATGCTGCAGCGTATGCAAATCAGCCGGCTCAGAATCTGACACTGAGCTTGGCGCTGCCGGCGTGGAGAGTGGTGGTGTCGCCGAACTGGCCGTCGTATTGCAGGCGCAGGGCGATGCCGTCGACCGAGAACAGGTCGAGGCCGATGCCGATATCGGCGACCGTCTTGTCGAGTTTGGAGGCAATGGCGAAGCCGGGCGCGCCGATCGGCGCACCGACAAAGTTCGCCGTCGTGACGAAGGTGTCGGTATCACGAAACGTGGCGCCGGCCTTGATGAAGCCGCGGACGACTGTGCCATCGGCCATACGGTGCTCGGCGCCGAGTTCCAGCGAAGGCGAGGCCGACAGCACGGTGTAATCGCTCGCCTCGACATGTAGTGCGATGCCGCCGGCGCCTGTCTCCGAGTAGGCGTCACGCGACAGGTAGTTGGCGGCAAGATCGACCTGGGGCTTCAGGTAGAAGGCACCGCTGCTCATGAGATAGGCGGCCGTCAACTGCGAGCTGACGAAATCCATGTCGGTGCTCGATGTCGCGGTGGACGCGAAGCCGCCGAACGCGACGTTGCGTCGGTTGTCCTGCCAGCCCCAGCCACCGGTGACGGACGCCGCGAACAGCCACGCCCCCGGCGTGTATTTGACGACACCTCCGAGATAGACGCGATCGCCGGTCGACGTGGCATTGGCGTTGGATGACAGGTCGATGTTCTGGTAGCCGATGCCGCCGCCGAGCCGCCACTCGGGTGCGACCTTGAACTGCGCGCCGGCTGAATAGAACAGTGATGTCTCGTCGAAGCCGGCCTCGCCGCGTCCGTTACTCTCGAAGCGGCGTGCGCTGAAGCGAGCCCACAGGCACTGATCCTCTTTGATGAAACGCGTGGGGTCAGCTTCATCGCCGGCCATGCGGCAGGAAAGAAGCTGCTGGCCGAACGTGGCGCCTGTACTCATGGCGGTCGAGAACGCGCCGGCATCACCAGTCGGGGAGAGCTGGTTCAAGGCATCGGTGAGCGTAGAATTGCCCACAAGGTGCATCAGGGGCGGCATGAAACCGAGCGTCGCGCCGCTGCCGGCATAGATGCTATTGAGAGCACCGCTGACACTGCGTTGATTGGGCGTCAGATTGGACGCGCCATGTCCCAGAAAGTCGATGGTCGCGACAAGATCGAGCGTGTGGGCGTCGGGTTTCTCGAGCGCGTAGCTGATGATGGCCGTGCCCGGCACGGTGAGGCCGTTGTCGGTAATGCCGCCCGTTGCGGTGATGACGTTTTCAAAAGTCTTGCTAAGGCCCGGCGCGGTCGGGAAATTCAGCGGCGTGACGACGAGCTCGCCGGCGAGTGCAGCGTTGCCCGAGATGGAGAGACGATCGGAGGTGCCGGTAGCCCAATCGGCGCGGATGGCGAGCGAGCCGGTCGCAGATTGCGTAAAGCTGCCGGTGAGTGCGGTCGTGGTGATCGGCGCCGACACTGATGTGGGGCCAATATCGACCTTGCCGTGGTTGAGGAAAGTCAAGGCGCCGCCACTGCCGAGCGCGCCACCGGATGACTGCACAAACAACCCACCCGCTTCGTTCGTGAACGTGCCGCCGCTCAGTGCGCCTGAGTTGGCGAACGTGCCCGAATTTGAAAAGCTGCCGCCACTGTTTTGGATGATTGCCCCAGTTGCGGTGTTTGTGAACGTGCCCGCGTCGATGGTCACTGTCCCGATGTGGGAGAGTCCGTTGTAGAAGACGCCTGTATTCGTGAACGTGCCGCCATTGATGGTCACGGCGTTGGGGGCGGAGTTGTAGTAGGACGAGAAGTACCCGTTGTAGAAAGTACCTGAATTCGTGAAGGCGCCGCCAGCGTTGACGGTGACCGTGCTGGGAGGTTGGCCGTAGTAATAATAATAATCATAGTACCCGTTATAGAACGTGCCCGCGTTTGTGAAGGTGCCTGCGTCGATGGTGACCACGCCCTGGCCGCCGTAATAGTATCCGCTGTGGAAGGTTCCCGTGTTCGTAAAGATGCCGCCGTTGACGATTACCTTGCCGACGGCTTCATAACCGCTGATGAAGTAGCCTGAGTTCAAGAAGGTGCCGCCATCGTTGACGACGAGCGTCCCCTCAGCAAAGGCGCCGTTGTAGAAGGTGCCGGAATTCCTGAAGGTGCCGCCGGAGTTGATGTTCGTCGTGCCGGCGTAGTTGTAGGCGTTGACGAATATCCACCCGGACCAGACCGTTACGCTGGAGCTGACAGTCACGTCTCCTGGGGCGTAGTAACCGTTATAAAAATCGTACAACGTCGTCGGTGTTGAAAATTCGCAGACGGTGTCGTTTGGCTGAACGCAATTGGCTTCAGCAGTGTCTGGAGCCGTAAGTGCCACCGTGCAGCTAGCCAACAACCCGACTATCCGCGACCAAGATCTGTAGTTCAGCATTGCGGCGTCCAGCGAATAACAATTTGGCTTCAGCTCAGATTGCAACGCGGACTAGCAGAAGCATCTCTACTGCTGCGCCCCATTACTGACGTATTTGGGTTGCTCGAACTCAGTACTGATTCGCGTTCATTGAACACCAATCTGCGCGGGAGCCCGAGGCCATCTGCCCACGAGGGTTGAAGGCAATGTTGTCTGGCGCCGATCTCAATGAAAAACCCCTACCCCTCGCGTTGAAGGATAGGGGCAGCAAGCATCGCAGCGTGAACGCTTAGCTTCGCTTAAGCCGCCTTGCGCTGCGCGGCGTCGACGAGCACGAGATCGCCATTGCGGACGGTGAGCGAGACGATCTCGCCGTCCTTGACGCGCCCGGCGAGGATCGCCTCCGCGAGCGGATCCTGCACGAACTTCTGGATGACGCGCTTCAGCGGCCGCGCGCCGTATGCGGGTTCGTAGCCGCGGTTGGCGAGCCATGTCCGCGCGGTGTCGTCGAGGTCGATCGTGATCTTGCGATCGGCCAGCAGCTTGGTCAGTCGCGCCATCTGAATATCGACGATCTTGCCCATCTGCTCGCGCTTCAGGCGATGGAAGAGGATGATCTCGTCGATCCGGTTCAGGAACTCCGGCCGGAACTTGAGCTTGACCTCGGCGAGCACGTACTCGCGCACGGCATCGCTGTCCTCGCCATCCTTCTGCGAGACGAGATACTCCGCGCCGATGTTCGACGTCATGATGATCAGCGTGTTCTTGAAGTCCACGGTGCGGCCCTGGCCATCGGTCAGGCGGCCATCATCGAGTACCTGCAGAAGCACGTTGAAGACGTCGGGATGCGCCTTCTCGATCTCGTCGAAAAGCACAACCTGATAGGGACGCCGGCGCACGGCCTCCGTCAGCGAGCCGCCCTCTTCGTAACCCACATAGCCCGGGGGCGCGCCGATCAGACGAGCGACGGAGTGCTTCTCCATGTACTCCGACATGTCCATGCGAACGATCGCCTGGTCGTCGTCGAACAGGAAGGACGCAAGCGCCTTGGTCAGCTCCGTCTTGCCGACGCCGGTCGGTCCGAGGAACATGAACGAGCCGATCGGCCGGTTCGGATCCTGCAGGCCGGCGCGCGCGCGACGGACCGCCGTAGAGACGGCCGTGACTGCCTCTTCCTGACCGATGACGCGCTTGGCGATCGCCTCCTCCATGCGGAGAAGCTTGTCCTTCTCGCCTTCGAGCATCTTGTCGACAGGCACGCCCGTCCAACGCGAGACGACACTCGCGATCTGGTCCGGCGTGACAGCCTCCTCGACCATGACCTGTGCAGGATCCGCGCTCTCTTTACTCTCCAGCTCCTTGAGTTGTTGGGTGAGCTTCGGAATGACAGCGTGCTGCAGCTCGCCCGCGCGGGCATAGTCGCTGCGGCGGACCGCCTGCTCGAGTTCGACGCGGCGCTGCTCCAGCTCTTCCTTGACCTTCTGCGCGGAGCCGAGCTTGGCCTTCTCGTTCTCCCAGCGGCGGGTCAACTCGGCGGATTGCGCCTCGAGGTCCGCAATGGACTTCTCGAGCCTCTCGAGCCGATCTTTAGAAGCGGCATCCGTCTCCTTTTTGAGAGCCTCGCGCTCGATCTTCATCTGCATGAGATCGCGATCGATGGCATCGAGCTCCTCGGGCTTGGAGTCGATTTCCATCTTCAGGCGCGCGCTCGCCTCGTCGATCAGGTCGATGGCCTTGTCAGGCAGGAAGCGATCCGTGATGTAGCGATTCGAGAGTGTAGCCGCAGCGACGATCGCGCTGTCGGTGATCCGCACGCCATGGTGCATCTCGTACTTCTCTTTGAGACCGCGGAGGATCGAGATCGTATCCTCGACCGTGGGCTCGCTGATGAAGACGGGCTGGAAGCGCCGAGCGAGGGCGGCATCCTTCTCGATGTGCTTGCGGTACTCGTCGAGCGTGGTTGCGCCGACGCAGTGCAGCTCTCCGCGCGCGAGGGCCGGCTTCAGCAGGTTGCCGGCATCCATCGAGCCCTCGGTCTTGCCGGCGCCGACGATGGTGTGCAGCTCGTCGATGAACAGGATAATGCCGCCGTCGGAGGCCGTGACCTCCTGCAGCACGGACTTCAGCCGCTCCTCGAACTCGCCGCGGTACTTTGCGCCCGCAATGAGCGCGCCCATATCGAGCGCGAGCAGCTTCTTGTCCTTGAGGCTCTCCGGCACGTCGCCTTTGACAATGCGCTGGGCGAGGCCTTCCGCGATCGCGGTCTTGCCGACGCCCGGCTCGCCGATGAGCACGGGGTTGTTCTTGGTCCGGCGCGAGAGCACTTGGATGGTGCGGCGGATTTCCTCGTCGCGCCCGATGACCGGATCGATCTTGCCTTCGGCAGCGGCGGCCGTCAGGTCGCGCGCATAGCGCTTGAGGGCGTCGTAGCCGTCCTCCGCGGAGGCCGTGTCAGCGGTGCGGCCCTTGCGGACCTCGTTGATGGCCGCATTGAGCGACTGGGCGTTGACGCCGGCATCCTTCAGGATCTTGGCAGCCGGGCTCGAGCCCTCGACCAGGATGGCGAGCAGCAGTCGCTCGGCGGTGACGTACTTGTCGCCCGCCTTCTCGGCGATTTTCTCAGCCTGATCGAAGACGCGGGCGAGGTCAGGAGCGAGGTATAGCTGGCCGCTGCCGCCGGAGACCTTCGGACGCTGGGCGAGGG
>JAEYYJ010000357.1 GCA_023430845.1 Pseudomonadota bacterium | reverse complement strand
ATCCCGAAGCTCTGCGCGACCGACAGCATCGAGGCTTTCGGTTCGTGCCGCCTCTGCCTCGTCGAGATCGAGGGCCGCGCCGGCACGCCGGCATCCTGCACCACGCCGGCCATGAACGGCCTCGTCGTGCGCACCCAGACACCGCGGCTCAAGGATCTCCGTCGCGGCGTGATGGAGCTCTATATTTCGGACCATCCCCTCGATTGCCTCACCTGCGCGGCGAACGGGGACTGCGAGCTGCAGGACATGGCGGGTGCGGTCGGCCTGCGCGACGTGCGCTATGGTTATGACGGCGCGAACCACGTTTTCGCGAAGTCCAAGGACGGCGCGGCGAACGACGCCTGGATGCCGAAGGACGAGACCAACCCCTATTTCACGTACGATCCGTCGAAGTGCATCGTTTGCAATCGTTGTGTGCGCGCCTGCGAGGAAGTGCAGGGTACATTCGCGCTGACGATCGCCGGGCGCGGTTTCGAGAGCCGCGTCGCGGCCGGCATGTCGGAGAATTTCCTCGACAGCGAGTGCGTCTCCTGCGGCGCTTGCGTGCAAGCCTGCCCGACGGCGACGCTCAGCGAGAAGTCGCTGATCGATATCGGCCAGCCCGAGCATTCGGTCGTCACGACGTGCGCGTATTGCGGCGTCGGCTGCTCATTCAAGGCGGAGATGCGCGGCGAGGAAGTCGTTCGCATGGTGCCCTACAAGGACGGCAAGGCCAATCGCGGCCACTCCTGCGTCAAGGGCCGCTTTGCCTGGGGCTACACCACCCACAAGGAACGCATCACGAAGCCCATGGTGCGGGACAAGATCACCGATCCTTGGCGCGAGACGACGTGGGAAGAGGCCATCGGCCGCGTGGTCTCGGAGTTCAAGCGCATTCAGTACCAGTATGGACGTGACGCCGTCGGCGGCATCACCTCGTCACGTTGCACGAACGAGGAGACGTTCCTCGTCCAGAAGCTGGTCCGCGCGGGCTTTGGCGTGAACAACGTCGATACGTGCGCGCGCGTTTGCCATTCGCCGACCGGTTATGGCTTGCGGACGGCCTTCGGAACGTCGGCTGGGACGCAGGATTTCGATTCCGTCGAAGACTCCGATGTCATGCTGGTCATCGGTGCGAACCCGACGGATGCCCATCCCGTGTTCGCAAGCCGGATGAAGAAGCGTCTCAGGGCGGGCGCCAAGCTGATCGTCGTCGATCCACGCCGTATTGATCTCGTGCGCTCGGCCCACATCGAGGCAGCGCACCACCTGCCCTTGCTCCCCGGCACGAACGTCGCAGTGCTCACGGCGATAGCGCACGTCATCGTCACCGAGGGGCTCGTGAACGAGAAGTTCGTCCGCGAGCGTTGCGAGATGGAGGATTTCCAGGAGTGGGCTGCCTTCGTCAGTGAGGCGCGCAATTCGCCTGAGGCGACGGCGAAGTTCACCGGCGTCGATCCTGCTGAGCTGCGCGCCGCGGCCCGCCTCTATGCGACAGGCGGCAATGCCGCCATCTACTATGGCCTCGGTGTTACCGAGCACAGCCAGGGTTCGACGACCGTGATGGCGATCGCGAACCTCGCAATGGTGACGGGCAATCTCGGGCGCCGTGGCGTGGGCGTCAATCCGCTGCGCGGCCAGAACAACGTGCAGGGCGCATGCGACATGGGCTCGTTCCCGCATGAGCTTTCCGGCTATCGCCATATCTCGGATGATGCGACGCGCACCATGTTCGAGGAGTTCTGGGGCACCAAGCTCAATCCCGAGCCGGGCCTGCGCATCAACAACATGCTCGATGCCGCCGTCGATGGGTCCTTCAAGGCCATCTACATCCAGGGTGAGGATATCCTGCAGTCCGACCCCGACACCAAGCATGTAGCGGCCGGCCTCGAGGCCATGGAGTGCGTGGTCGTCCAGGATCTCTTTCTGAACGAGACGGCCAACTACGCGCACGTCTTTCTGCCCGGTTCGACCTTCCTCGAGAAGGACGGCACGTTCACGAATGCCGAGCGCCGCATTCAGCTCGTGCGCAAGGTCATGACGCCGCTCAATGGCTACGCCGATTGGGAGATCACGCAGCTTCTCGCACAGGGCTTCGGGCTCGACTGGAACTACACGCACCCGAGCGAGATCATGGATGAGATCGCGGCGCTGACGCCGACGTTCAAGAACGTCAGCTTCAAGAAGATCGAGGAAATGGGCTCCGTGCAGTGGCCTTGCAACGACGCCAATCCCGAGGGCTCGCCGATCATGCACGCGACGACGTTCGCGCGCGGCAAAGGCAAGTTCATGATGACGGAATACGTGCCGACGGACGAGCGGACGGGGCCGCGCTTCCCGTTGCTGCTGACGACGGGGCGCATTCTCTCGCAGTACAATGTCGGCGCGCAGACGCGGCGGACCGACAATGTCATGTGGCATGAGGAGGACCGCCTCGAGATTCATCCGCACGACGCCGAGCAGCGCGGCATCAAGGATGGCGACTGGGTGCGCATTGTCAGCCGCTCCGGCGAGCTTGCTCAGCGTGCGCTGATCACCGATCGCGTGGCGCCAGGCGTCGTCTACACGACGTTCCATCATCCGCTGACGAATGCCAACATCGTCACCACGGATTACTCCGACTGGGCGACGAACTGCCCCGAATACAAGGTGACGGCGGTGCAGGTCGGCCTTTCGAACGGTCCGACACAGTACCAGGAAGACTATGAAGCCTTCGCGCAGGCGAGCCGTCGCATAGCGGTGGAGGCCGCGGAATAAGGTAATGACGCAGGCCACGGTTCGCACGGCATCGATCAAGGTCGCCGAGACCGGCAGCGTCGCGCAGGAGCGCGAGCTGCCTGTAGAGGTGCCGGTCGCGCTCGTCTATGACGGCACCACGCAGGCCGTCATGATGGGCTCCCCGACGGATCTCGAGGACTTCGCCGTCGGCTTCAGCTTGAGCGAGGGGATCGTCGCGTATCCCGGCGAGATCGAGCAGTTCGAGGTCGTCGAGCACGAGCAGGGCATCGAGCTGCGCATGTGGCTCGCGAAGGATCGCGGGCACGCATTGGTGGCGCGGCGGCGGCGCATCGTCGGTCCGACCGGCTGCGGCCTCTGCGGGGTCGAGAGTCTGGATGAAGCTGCAGCCCCGATCGCGCCTGTCGAAGGCGGTCCGAGCTTTTCGGCTGCCGAGATCATGAAGGCCATGGCGTCGCTGGCTCCGGCGCAGGAACTCAATCTGCTGACGCGGGCCGTGCACGGTGCGGGGTTCTGGAACCGCGAACAGGGTCTCGTCGCGATCGCCGAGGATGTCGGCCGCCACAACGCGCTCGACAAGCTCGTCGGCAAGCTCAGGCGGCGCGAGATCGACGTGCGCAACGGTATCGTGCTGCTGACGAGCCGCGTATCGGTGGAGATGGTTCAGAAGGCTGGACGCGCCGGTGCGCCAATGGTCGTTGCTGTGTCCGCGCCGACGAAGCTCGCGCTGGATACGGCCGAGCGCGCCGGCATCACGCTCGTTGCCATCGCGCGTCAGGACGGCTTCGAGGTCTTCACGCATCCGCAGCGCATTCCCGAGGCGACCGCGCCGAAGAGCACAAACAGAAAGTCCGCTAAACATGCAGCAGCGTGACAAGCTCGTCATGATGGCCAACCAGATCGCCAAGTTCTTCGAGGCGCAGGGCGAGGCCCGGGCCGTGCCGCAGATCGCGCGGCACATCGAGGATTTTTGGGATCCGCGTATGCGCCGTGGTATCCTGGAGCACATCTCGAACGGCGGTGCAGGCCTCGATCCGCTTGCGCTCGCGGCGCTCAAGACAGTGCGTCCCGCCCCGCAGGCTGCCGCCTCGCGGGCCTGAAATGGCCACTGCACCCGACACGGCACTGGAAGCCATTGCTCTCAAGCGGGTGCTGCGCGAACAGCAAAAGGCGCGGCGCGCGCACGCGCTCTCGGCGATCGGCGCAGGTGTCAACGAGGGCTTCGTCAAGCACGGAATGGCGCTCCTCGGCGAGCGGCCACCGGGCGTCGTCTCCGGCTACTACCCCATGGAAGACGAGATCTGGCCGCTCCCGCTGATGGCGGCACTCAAGGCCGAGGGGCACACGCTGGCGCTTCCTGTCATGCAGGGCAAGGCGGAGCCGCTCGTCTTTCGCGCCTGGACGCCGGGCGATCCGCTCATTCCCGGCGTTTGGGGCATTCGCCAGCCGGCCACGGACAAGCCGGAGGTGCTTCCTGATATCGTGCTGGTGCCGCTGCTCGCCTTCGACGCCAGGGGTTACAGGCTCGGTTATGGCGGCGGTTTCTATGATCGGACCCTGCGCGCCCTCAGATCCCTGAAGTCCATTCTGGCGGTCGGTCTGGCCCTGGATGAGCTGGAGGTCGACGCCGTCCCCCATCTCGACTATGACGAGCGCCTTGATTGGGTCCTGACGCCGTCGGGAGCCCGGCAGCGTTCGGACGGATAAAATGCGTCTATTGTTTCTCGGGGATGTCGTCGGTCGCGCGGGGCGCGACGTGGTCATGGAGTATCTGCCGGGGCTGGTCAGCCGGTACAGGCTCGACTTCGTCGTCATCAACGGCGAGAACTCGGCTGGTGGCTTCGGCATTACCGAGGCCATTTGCGATGACCTACTGGCCGCCGGTGCCGATGCCGTGACGCTCGGCAATCACAGTTGGGATCAGCGCGAAGCTCTCGTTTTCATCGAGCGCCAGCCGCGCCTCCTGCGCCCGGCCAACTACCCGCCCGGAACGCCGGGCCGAGGCGCCGGGCTCTACAAGGCCCGCAATGGTGCCGAAGTGCTGGTTATCAATGCCATGGGCCGGATTTTCATGCCCGAGCTCGACTGCCCTTTCCGCGCCATCGACGCCGAGCTCGAGGCCTGCCCGCTCGGTATGGGGGCGGATGCCGTCCTGGTCGATTTCCATGCCGAAGCGACGAGCGAGAAGGAAGCGCTCGGCCTGTATCTCGATGGTCGCGTGTCGTGTGTTGTCGGCACGCATACGCATGTCCCGACCAGCGATGACCGCGTGCTGCCCGCCGGCACGGCGTACATGTCCGATGCGGGCATGTGCGGCGACTACAATTCGGTGCTCGGCATGCAGCCCGAGGAACCGCTCAATCGCTTTCTGACGCGCATTCCCAAGGGGCGCATGGAGCCATCGCTCGGGGCGGGTACGCTGTGTGGGCTCGCGGTCGAGATCGATCCCAAGGCCGGCCTCGCGCTGAAGGCGCAGGCCCTGCAGATGGGCGGCGCCTTGCGCCCGCGCCTGATCGATTTCTGGGAAGAAGAGTGAAATCCGATCCTCGGATCGGTAGAGAACGTCGGCCACGACGAAAACAGGAGAGGTGAACCACCTCCCCTGCCCAGATAGCCAAACAGCGGTTGGATTTCAGCCCTGGCGCGCCTTGAAGCGCGGGTTGGACTTATTGATCACGTAGACCCGGCCCTTGCGGCGCACGAGGCGGTTCCCGCGATGGCGGCCACGAAGGGATTTCAATGAGTTGCGGACTTTCATGACACCACGGCCTCGGTTGCGGGCAATGTGTCATGGCGCTTCCGCGCTCCCGGTGGAGCGGTGCGGCAACGAACAGCGGTGCCCATTGAAAAGGTGGCGCAACCTATGCGGCACGGCCCGCACTGTCAACCCGCGCTAATCGTCGCCGGCATCAGGGACGCCTTCCGGGGCAGCGACCTCCAATAGGCCCGGCGATGGTGTCCGCTCGGCTGGCGGCCGTGAGCGCAGCGGCGTGCGGGGGCGCTCAGGGGGCTGGCTACGCGGCTCCAGCGTCCAAGGGCGGCGGCCGTGCAGACCCGCGACCGTCGTGATAGCCGTTTCTGCGCCGCGCAAGCGTATGGCGTGCGCACCTGCGTGCCGCAGCGTGTGAGCGTCAATCACGAGCGCGGCCGGAGCGCATTCCTTGGGCCGGGCGTGCCGCAGAACGAGTATGACGGCGCGCGCGCAGTCATCGCGGAGCGCTGAAGCGTGGCGCGGGACGGCCAATTGGCGCCCCTTCACGTCCGCGACGCAGCCATTGGCATCGCATTTGAAGAGCGACGTGGATTGCGTCGTATCTGCTGCAGCGGCCGGTGCGCGGCCGTCGCCGTCCCGTTCGAGCCAACGGCCGAGATCGAACTGGTCCGAGCGGCCGGCAAGAGCTGACAGGCGGCCATCCTCTCCGCGCGCTGCAACGAGCGTTCCCGAACGACTGATGAGAATATCCGGCTTCGGCGCGAATGGGGCGACTGCGAGTCCCGCAGCGATCACGGCGAGCCCCAAGACGCGCAATCGCGTGCGCCACAGCAGCAGCCATGCGCCACCCACGACAATGAGAGCAAAGCTCGCGGTGGGAATGGCCCCAACTCGGATCACGGAACCCGGCAGTGCTGCGACCCACGTCGCGACCGCGCTCATGAAGGAAATGCCGAGGCCCATGAGATGGAGTGGCATGGCTTCGAGGCCGAGCGGCAGTGCGAGCAGCGTCGCCAGCGCTGCCGGCATGATCAGGAGATTGACGGCCGGTACGGCGAGGAGGTTTGCCAGCATGGCGTACTGCTGGCTCTGGTGGAAATGGTAGATACCGAAGGGCGCGACGGCGAAGCTCGCCAGCAATGTCGACGCCACGATGCCGCTCAGGAACAGCAGCGGCGCGCGCCAAAGCCCGGAGGCGCGCGGCGCCTGCCCCGGATCACCTCGGTCGCGCCAGGCTTCGTAGCCCGCGACCAGCGCGACGACAGCGGCGAACGACATCTGGAAGCCCACATCGATCAGGCTCTCGGGCATCACGATCAACATCGCGAGCGCCGCGAGCGCCACATTGCGGAGCGCCAGCGCCGGCCGGTCGAGCAGGATGGCGATGAACATGATGAGCACCATCAGGAACGACCGCACGGCCGGTGGTGATGCGCCCGAGATGGCGAGATAGCCGAGCGCACCGATGGCGCCTGCTACTGCGGCCCATTTGCGGATGTCATAGCGCAGCGC
>JAEYYJ010000053.1 GCA_023430845.1 Pseudomonadota bacterium | reverse complement strand
CGGCGGGCGCTCGGCCATCAGCGGCTGCTATCCTGCTTGCGGATCGAGCCGCCAATGACCTTCGAGATCATGCCGCCGCGTAGCAGCCATCGACGTTGTAAGCGGCGCCGCTCACGTAATTCGCGCGATCCGAGCACAGCCATACGACCATCTCTGCGATATCCTCCGGCGTGCCGAGACGGCCGAACGGAATGCGCCCCATGATCTGGTCGCCCTTGCGCTCCATGGGCTCACGCGTCATCTCGGTAACGATATAGCCCGGGCAAACCGCATTCACGCGAATGCCCCTCTTTGCGTATTCGAGCGCCGCCGTCTTGGTCAGGCCGATAACGCCGTGCTTCGCTGCGACATACGCCGACGACGTCTCCAGTCCGACGAGCCCCGCAATCGACGCCGTGTTGACGATCGCGCCGCCCTTGCCATCCGCCAGCATGGCGTTGATCTCGTCGCGCATGCAGAGCCACACGCTCTTGAGATTGATCTCGATCATGCGGTCGAAGGCCTGCTCCGACCAGTCGGCCGTGTGCTTGCCTTGCGCGCCAACCGCACCACCAGCAATGCCTGCGTTGTTGAAGGCGCAGTCGATGCGGCCATAGGCCTTCACAACCGTATCGACCCACGATTTGACGAGTTCAGCCTTCGTGACGTCACCGCTGACCGACACGGCTTGACCGCCGCCGGCGTTGATCATCGCGACGGTTTCCTGCGCGCCTTCGGCCAGCAGGTCCGACACGACCACCCGCGCGCCCTCGCGCGCGAACGCGAGCGCCGCAGCACGGCCGATGCCGCGCGCGCCACCCGTGATGAGTGCCGCCTTGCCTTCGAGCAATCCAGCCATGGCTTCCTCCGCGTTTATCTTCGTTGGCTTCGGTCAGCCCAGCCTACGCCGGAATTCCTCGTAGCCGAAAGACTTGATCACGCGGTAGGTGCCATCCTCATCGAGCATGGCCAGGTCCGGGAGCGGCGTGCCGTTGAAGGTCGTGTTCTTCACGAACGAGTATTGCATCATGTCCGTGAAAACGAGCCGGTCGCCGGGTTGCAGCGGCTTGTCGAAAGAGTAGTCGCCGATCACATCGCCGGTCATGCAGGTCTTGCCGCCGAGGATGTAGTCGTGCGCCAGCTCGCCCGGCTCGCCCGCGCCGATGATGTTCGGGCGATACGGCACCTCCAGCACGTCCGGCATGTGCGTCGAGGCGGACGTATCGAGAATAGCGATGTCCTTCTCGTTGTGATGGATGTCGAGCACGGTCGCGACCAGCCAGCCCGTATCCACGACCAGCCCGGCTCCCGGCTCCAGGATCACCTCGACACCGAACTCGGCGCGGAAGGCCTTGAGCGCCGCGATCAGGCGATCGACGTCATAGCCGGGCTTGTTGATGAAATGCCCGCCGCCGAAGTTCACCGCCTTCACCTTGCGCACATAATCACCGAGCGTGCGGCCGACGTGCTCGATGAGCCCGGCCGAGCCATCGTCGAGCGACTCGCACAGCGCGTGCGTGTGCAGGATGTCGATCGCGCCCCACGGCAGCTTGTCGATCTCGGCGACCGTAGTGCCGAAGCGCGAGCCGGGCGCACACGGGTCATAGAGCGCGCCGCCAAGCGTCGCATTCGAGTAGCCGGGGTTGATGCGGATACCGACCTTGCGGCCGGCCGCCTGCACGATCGCGAGATGACGCGCGATCTGGCCCGGTGAGTTGAAATAAATGTGGTCGGCGATCCCGACGAGGCGCTCGACCTCGCCAGGGCCGTACGCCGGCGCATAGACGTGCACTTCCTTGCCGAATTCCTCGCGGCCGAGGCGCGCCTCCTGCTCGCCGCTCGCGGTCGTGCCGTCGAGCGTGTCGCGCATGAGCGGGAACGCCGCGGGCATGGCCCAGGCCTTTGTCGCGAGCAGGATCTTGACGCCCGCCTCGCGCTTGATGCGCGCCGCCGTCGCGAGGTTCTGCTTCAGCTTGGCGACGTCGAGGACGTAGGCAGGCGTGCGGAGCTCGGCAGGAAGGCGGGGCGCCATGGCAGGTGTTCCTTGGGAGATCGGGCGGTTCAGTCGCCAGAGGCTATAGAGCATCCGCGCACGGCGTGCGACAGTGCGCTTCGGCACGGCAGAACGGCATGATGTGGGGATCGCAAGCGCGCGCTGCAACCCCACGGAGAATCAGGCTATCTCGCACCGTCGACGGGGGCACGGAAAGCCGATGGCCAAGGCAGCAAGATCGAGCTTCGTCTGTCAATCGTGCGGGGCCACATCCTCCCGATGGGCCGGTAAATGCACGGCATGCGGCGAGTGGAACACCATCGTCGAGGAAGCGGGCGTGGCGGCCGTTGCGGCGACGCCAGGCAGTGGGCTCACCCGCTCCGCCAAGGGCAAGCCCGCACCGCTCGAAACACTGGCCGGCAGCACTGCCGAGGCGCCGCGCATTCCAACGGGATTGCCCGAGCTCGACCGCGTGACCGGTGGCGGTATCGTGCCGGGCTCGGCGATTCTCATCGGCGGCGAGCCGGGCATCGGCAAATCGACGCTGCTGCTTCAGCTTTCGGCACAGTTCGCCAATTCGGGACGGCGCGCCATCTACTTCTCGGGAGAGGAAGCGGCAGCGCAGGTGCGTTTGCGCGCGGAACGGCTCGGGCTCGCTGCTGCCCCCGTCGCGCTCGGCGCCGAGACGAACCTCGCCAATATCCTCGCGACACTGGAAGCGGACCGGCGACCCGACCTCGTGATCATAGACTCTATCCAGACACTCTGGGCTGACGGCCTCGATGCGGCGCCCGGCACGGTCTCGCAGGTGCGCGCAGCCTCGCAGTCGCTCATCCGCTTTGCCAAGCAGTCCGGCGCTGCCATGCTGCTCGTCGGCCACGTCACGAAGGACGGCCAGATCGCAGGCCCGAAGGTCATCGAGCACATGGTCGATACCGTGCTCTATTTCGAAGGCGATCGCGGTCATCCGTACCGAATTCTGCGCTCGGTGAAGAACCGCTTCGGCCCCGCCGATGAAATCGGTGTCTTCGAAATGGTGGAAAGCGGCCTCCGCGAGGTCGCGAACCCCTCAGAACTTTTTCTCGGCGATCGCGACAATAAGGCACCGGGAACGGCCGTCTTCGCCGGCATCGAAGGCAGTCGGCCGCTGCTCGTCGAGTTCCAGGCGCTGGTGGCGCCATCCTCCCTCGGCACGCCGCGCCGCGCGACCGTCGGCTGGGATTCGAACCGCCTTTCCATGCTGCTTGCCGTGCTCGATGCGCGCTGCGGTGTGAGTTTCTCGCAGGCCGATGTGTATCTGAATGTCGCCGGCGGCCTGCGCATCTCCGAACCAGCTGCCGATCTCGCCGCCGCCGCGGCGCTCGTCTCGTCACTGCTTGCGACGCCGCTCCCTGCGGAGGATGTCTATTTCGGCGAGATCAGCCTGTCGGGTGCAGTTCGTCCCGTCTCGCATATGACCACGCGGCTGCGCGAAGCTCAGAAGCTCGGCTTCAAGCGTGCCGTCATTCCCGCGAGCGGCGATCTCGACAAAGGCGCCGACAAGACGAAGACGCAGCGCCTCACGCATTTACGCGAGATCATCGATCTCATCGGAGCGGGGAAAGCGAGGCGCACCGCTCAGACCTAACCTTCCGCCGTCTTCTCCAAATGCGCGAGAATGTGCGGATAGACGTCGCTCGCAGCGTTCTTACCGAAAATACAGTCGATGTGGCCATACTCCGGAATCACATGGCGCGTGTAGAGATCCGGCCCGTTCTTCCCCGCAAGCCGCGCGACCGTGCGCTCCGTGCTTTCCGGCAGAAAGCAGCGATTGAGCGCACCATGAATGAACGTGATCGGGATGGCCATGCGCTCCACATGCGGCAGATACGTATCCGCGCCTGATGCATCGAGGATGGTCTGGTGGCGCGCGATCAGGGCGAGCTGCTTGAAAGCATCGATGTTCGCCTCGCCGAACATTTCCGGAAGCGCCATCTCGAATGTCAGGTTGTTGAGCTGCGCCGTCTCGTAAAGCTGGCCGTACAGCGCCGTGATGCGGTTCGATGTGGCGCTCCGCGAGCGCTCCTCGCGGCGGAAGGGCACGAATACGCGGATCAAGCCATCGGCAACACGCTCCGCAACGCCGTTCTCGGTAGCGGCGCGCGCGTTGACATGATCGATCCCCATGGCCGTGAACAGCGATGGTGCGCGGAGCTGTGCCAGCATCCGCTGCGGAAAGTACGGCACGATCACATCCGTCGAGATCTGCGAAATGACGGCGGAACGCACGCCCGTCAGATGCCCGCCGAGCATGGCCATGGTGAAGGTGGTCGCACCGAAGCAGTGCGCCATGACTTGCACGCTCTTGGCGCCTGTCGCCTTGAGGATGAGATCGACGGCAGGTTGATAATCCTCGCGCGCGCAGTCATCGGCCGTCCAGAGATCGCGCGCATAGGGCAGATCGATCGAGGCGCGATAGTCGAGCAGCCAGCAGTCATAACCCGCGCCTACGAGATACTCGACGAGGTTCGTGTCGATCGTATCGATCGTGAAAATGAGGCTCGACACGCCGAGCCCGTGCGTAAAGAGCACCGGCCCCTTCTTGCCGCCCGCATAGCGGATCAGCCGCAAGCGCTTCCCGTCGCCGGTCGTGAAGCTGTGGACCTCCGGCTCTGGCACACGCAGGTCGCGCTTCTTGCGGGCGCGCGAACCGTCGAAACGCTTGAGCGGCGCAAAAATCCCGCCGTAGACATCGAAGAGCTGGCTCGCGAAGAGCGCGCCGAATTTCGCGACGGCT
>JAEYYJ010000275.1 GCA_023430845.1 Pseudomonadota bacterium | reverse complement strand
CTTGTTCTCCACTTTCACGACAAGCGGCCGCATTTTCTTCGCGTACGATTGCCACTCCGGTGCTGCAAGCAGACGCTTGCGGCGCTCGAAGCGATCGTCGAGGCTTTCGTATCCCCACATATGGACGATCTGATTGAGCGGACCGAAGTCCGTGTAGTAGTAGCCGACCATATTGCCGAGTATGCGCACCTGGCATTCCATACCTTCCTCCTCATAGAGCTTGAGGAAGACGGGCACCTGCCCGGCATTCAGCGTGTAAATCCGCTCATCCACAAACATGCGTTCACCTCGCTCGACTGTCGATCGGCAGCGAACATAATCGAACGCGGCCAAAGTGCGAGCGCATCCCGGTATCAGCGGCGTTGCATTTCCAGCGGCTCAGCGAGGACAGCCGCCACCTACTCACCGCACGCGCGGCGGCACGACATCCTTGAAGGCGTCGAAGTTCTTCCAGGCGGGCTCCACTGGCGCGACACCAGCGCACGGCGTGTAAGGCGAGGCCTCGTCCGCGCGCAGGTTCGGAATGTAGCGCGGACAGTTCGGAAATATGTGCTCAGGGACGACACGCACAATCATCTGTGCACCGGGCGTTCGCGCCAACATCGGGTCGTCGGCATGGACCGAAGCGCGGCCGTTGACACGCAATCGCTTCGGCTTCTCACCCATTTCGATGAAGATCATGCCGACGTACGGATTACTGCGAATATTGCCGAGGCTCTTGAACATCCCATTGCCGTCGTAGTCGGGAAACGTCAGCAGATCCGGCGCCTCGATCGTGACGAAGCCCGGCGGCCCTCCCTTGAACGAGCAGTCGGGATGTCCTTCCGCGTCCACCGTCGCGAGAAAGAAGAAGCCCACGCTTTCGATGAACGCTTTGTCTTCGTCTTTGAACCTGTCGCGCCACAGACGTTCGACGAGACGATCGGCAAGCGGACGTGAGCCGAACTGATCCTGAAGCACACGATTGCCGTCATGGTACATGGGCATGGCCTGCACCTCCGACACGGAGCGACTGTGCCCATAATATCCCTGTGATCGCAGCCGCGCCAGCGGCAGCAATCTCAGCACGCCCGTCCCTGAAAGCGGTCGCGATAGTGTCCGCGCGTGAACCCTGTCAGGTCGCAGGCGTGGCCACGCCTCACGAGTTCTCCTGCCAGATCGGGGATGGATGGCGTTCCGCATTGAGCCACCGTCCGCTCGTGCGAAGTCGCCCCTGAACGGCCATCGCACACGGTACCACCGCCGACGGGGACGCATCGCACATCCTGCGACTTGACCATCTCCACCAGTGCCGCGCGTGCCGCCGCATATCCGGGCTGCTCGCGTTCGGGCGTATTGATCCCGCAGAGGCGGATGCGTGCGCAGTTGCCTTGCTGACACAGATCGAACGTATCGCCGTCGATCACGCGCGCGCTGCCGATGCTCGGCACACCGGACGTGCGCTTTGTAATCCACGCATTGAAAGCCGTGGCGGCAGCGAGAAGACCGAACAGGGTCAGTAGATACCTGACCGACCGCATCGTCCTCCGCGAGCCCCCTTGCCTGCCGGCTCTCGGGAAGTTTCTGTACGGTCTCATATTGCGGGGCTCCACACTCGCAGACGCCCCGCGCCTACGCGTGTCGTCTGCATCCATCACAATGCGGGAGCGACTTCCTTCATGAACAGGCGCAACGCGTTCATGGAGAACTCGACCGGCATAGGCCCGACGCGCAAGCGGACCGCGACACCACCGATGCCGAGTTTCGACAATTCCACGAACTGATCCCGCACTGTATCCGGTGAGCCGGCAATGAGGCCTCTCGGCAAAGCCGCAGCCGAATCGCCCATCACCATATCGCGATAACCAGGGCTCTGGGCCGAGCGGTGGGCCTGCATCGCTTTGTAGTAACCGACACCTTCCTCCAGCGCGACGCGGTCCGTATCTGCGACCACCGTCTGGCGCATGACCCAGGACTGCTGCAGCGCATCCTCGATGGCCTTGTCGTCGAAGCCACCCTCGGCCATGCCCTGCCGGAACCAGGCGATCTGCCTTGCCGTGGCTTCGTTCGGCCCTGGCGGCAGAATGACCGGTCGGCCGCGCCGTCCCTGTGCTTTGATCGACACCTCGGAGGTCACCGCACGCAGGATCTGCGGATGCGGGTTTGTGAACGGTCGTGGGCGCAGGTACGGAATGTCGAAGCTCCAGTACTTGCCGTTGTGAACCACGCGCTCCTTGGTCCAGCATTCAAGCATGATCTTCTCGATCTCCTCGAAGCGCTCCTGCGCCTCCTCGGGATCGATCTGATAGGCGATGTACTCGTACAGGTTCACCATGCTGCCGCGACCCAGTCCGACAATGAGCCTGCCCTGGCTCAGATGGTCCAGCAGGGAAATCTGCTCGGTCAGGCGCAGCGGATGGTAGAGCGAGGTCTGAAGGACCGCGAAACCGATCTTGACGCGACTGGTGGCAGCGCTCAGCGCTCCGGCGAACGTCGGCGGATCGACATAGGTGCAATTGCCATCGAAGTGATGCTCGGCGAGGAACACAGCGTCGGCGCCAAGCTCCTCCGCCAACTTGGCTTCCTGTAATGTTTCCTGGATATGACGACCGTCGTCAGCCGGGTCTTGGCTCTGCGGAAAGAGGAACGAAGCTATTCTCATGATGATCCCGTAGGGTGTGGCAGCATACTGCTGCTCTTACCCCCATCATGAGGGAAAAAGTCCTTATTATCGAGCCTATTGGCGCATCACAGCTGCCCGCGAATAGTGCAGCTGTTGGACGCGAGAGGCTTTCAGGCCTCCGCCTGCCTTGAGGCACCAACGGCTCCAGGTTGCATTAGCCGGCACACCCGCATGGTGCCCGTGGAGGGACTCGAACCCCCACACCCTCGCGGATAACAGATTTTGAGTCTGTCGCGTCTACCGTTCCGCCACACGGGCAACGGCGCGGCACTATAGTCACGCGCCCCGAGCCGTCAATGCGCGACGCGTCCTACCCCCGGCCGCCGTCCGGCTTCAGCGCCACCGCCGTCCCGATCATGCTGTCGCGGGTTGCGAGAGGAACGAGATCTTCCGCGCTCCAGCCATCGGTCCCGGCGGGCTGCATCGGCAGCACGAGATAGCGGCAGTCGGCCGTCGAATCGACGACGCGCACCTCGACACTGTCGGGAAGCTCCGTGCCGAACTCGGCAAGCACCACCCGTGGCTCACGCACGGTACGCGTGCGATAGGCGCGCGACTTGTACCAGAGCGGCGGCAGGCCGAGGATCGTGCGCGGATAGCAGGAGCAGAGCGTGCACACGACCATATGGTGCACCTTGGGCGTATTCTCGAGCACGACGAGCTTCAGGCCCGGCACGCTCATGCCCATCTCCTCGACACCGGCATTGCCGTCCGCGAGCAGACGCGCCTTGTAGGCCGGGTCGGTCCATGCGCGCGCGACGACGCGGGCGCCGTTCTCAGGCACCTTCCCGTCCCACTTCTCGATCATGTCCTCGACTTCACGCGCCGTGATGATGCCCTTCTGGATGAGCAGCTCGCGCATCGCGATCTCGAGGAACTCCCACTCCTCGCTCGGCTCCTTGATGTCGGGCTGGAAGGGGCCGTGATCGTGCGGATGGTCATGATCGTGGTGGTGCCCGTGATCATGGTCGTGGTCGTGATCATGATCGTGCGTCATGCCGCCCTCCGCGCGTCGTCACCGTCGTCCGGCTCGAGCCAGTGCTCGTAGATCTCGACGACGAGGCTATCGTTCGGGCCATACGTGCCTTCGCCGGCCCAGATCTCATCCATCGTGAAGCGCACCCAATAGAGTGTCACCTCCGGGGTGTCGTACTGGCCGACGGCAAGATGCTCAGGATTGTGAAACTCGCCGAAGCGCCGCTCGATCACGCCATGCTTGCCGCGCAAGTACCACGGCGTGCGAATATGTATGGGCTGCGGTTTCAGCGGATGCTCCGCACGCACCTTGACGAACTGTCCGATCTCGAATGCCGCCATCAGCACTTCTCCGACTGCTCGGCGATCCGCGCCTTGACCTCGGCGAGCTTGGCTTCGATCTCGGCCTCGGTCACGACCCCCTTCTCGATGAGGAGGCCGCGAAGCGCATAGGCCCACTTTTCGTAGTAGCCGGCCGCGTTGTAGTGCTCGGGCGTCAGGCTTTCGATGGTCCGGCGCATCTCATCCACCACCCAGTGGCTCCGGGGCTTGGAACGCATGAGCTGCATGAGAGCATCAACACGACGCTCGGACAGCGTCGGCACGTGCTCGTGATTGTCGACCGGCCCGCCGGCCTCGCCGCCCATATCATGCACGCCACGCTCGGCCATGCCCGCCTCCTTCTGCCTGTCTCATCGATATCCTTGCGGCGACCAGCGGGGCTCGTCAACCACAGCGGATCAATTTTGGCGTCCGCCGACCACGATCCAATTGCGCGTACAAGGGTCAAGCCGCTAAATCGCTCGCCCACCCGGGAGGGATTACATGCTGCGCCGGCTCTACGACTGGACGATGGCCCTTGCTGCCCGCAAAACCGCGGAATACTGGCTCGCCTTCATCGCATTCGTCGAGAGCTCGGTCTTTCTCATTCCGGCGGACGTGCTTTTCGTGCCCATGGCGCTGGCGCGGCCCGACCGCGCCTATCGCTATGCGATCGTTGCGACGGTCATGTCCGTGCTCGGCGGGATCGCCGGGTGGTACATCGGCTACTATGCCTTCGATGCGGTGGCGAAGCCCGCCCTCGAGTTCTACGGCAAGTTAGAGGCCTTCGAGAGCCTGCGCCAATCCGCTGACGCCGATCTGGTGCTGCTGCTTCTGATCACGTCGGGTCTCTCACATCTGCCGCCGATCAAGGTGGTGACTATTCTTTCCGGCGCGCTGCACGTGAACATCTGGCTGTTCATCGCCTCGGCGATCGTCGCACGCGGCGCACGCTTCCTGTTCCTGGCTTGGCTGCTCAACCGCTACGGCGAACCCATCCGGCACTTCATCGAGGAGCGGCTCGGCACGCTGGCCGCGCTCGGCTGCGCAGCGCTCATTGGGTTGTACGTGGTGGTCAGATACGTGGCATAAGTGACAGATAAGCGCGTACGCACATCTCAGCAGGAAGGGTGATCCGAAATGGCCGCTATTGAGTACCCGAACGCCGACGGCCTCTTCAAGAACCCCGCTTACTCGCATGTGGCGGTCGCATCAGGCACCCGCACGATCTACATCGCCGGGCAAGTCGCGATGGACAGCCAAGGCAACCTCGTCGGAGCCGGCGACCTTGGCGCGCAGACCGAACAAGTGATGAAGAACCTTGGCCTAGCGCTCGCGGCGGCAGGAGCCAGTTTCGCCGATGTCGTGAAGATCACGACATATGTCGTCGATTACAAGCCGGAGATGCGCACTGTCATCGGCAAGGCACGCTCGCCGTTCTTCGCCGGGCGCGAGCCGCCGGCGAGCACGCTGGTCGGCGTATCCGCGCTCGCGGTGCCGGGATGGATGATCGAAATCGAGGCCGTCGCAGTGGTGGGATAGGGCCATATCGGGCCGGCGAACACGCGATTTGTTCTTCGCCCTCTTTTGCTTCTACCTATCCGATTGCTTGCGATTCTGCTGAGAGAAGCGGGCCGAGCAACGCACGTATCCGTGCGGCCCTTTCATCTTCGCGCGGTAAATTCTCCAGGAACGAGACGGAAATGAGATTTGATATCTCACCGACTCTCCCGGCGAAGGCTTCCTCGAGATAGGTGATGATATCGCGGAGCTCTGATCCTGCGCTCTTGTCAGCCAGTACGACGACGTACCTCGTGACATCGCCGAAGAAGACGTGAGGGAGGATCTCGTCGGCGTTGTTTTGGCGATGCGCGTCGAGCAGGGATGCCAAGCCCGGAAAGCGAGCCACCAGCTCTTTCACGAAGGCAGTCGTCTTCTCGCTCACTTTCCGGCTCCACTTCCCGCGTGCGGCTCGGTCCTCCTGAAGTCATAAAAAGGAGGGGGTCCGGGGTCTCCCCGGTTGGGGCCGGGGCGAAAGCCCCGTTGCGCCGAAGGCGCAAGCTCTTGCTGACCGCCACCGCATTTGCTTCCCTCTTCGCAACGAGCGACACAGGGAGAAACGGCGATGCCGACAATCGGACTGGTGGGTGTGGGACTGATCGGACGGGCGTGGGCGAATGTGTTCTCGCGCGCGGGCTGGGATGTCGTCATGTGGGACGCCAACGCGGATGCCACAGCCGCCGCACCGCGCCTCGTTGCCGAGTCGCTGCATGATCTCGCGAAACATGGACTGGTCGACGCGCCCGACAAGGCTGCCGCACGCCTGCGCACGGCGGCGACGCTCGAAGATGCCGTGAACGGCGTCGATCTCGTGCAGGAGTCGGGCCCCGAGCGTCTCGAGGACAAGCTCGCCATCTGGACGCGTCTCGATGCTGCGGCAGCACCCGAGACAGTGCTCGCGTCCTCCACGTCGGCGATCGTCGCTTCGCTCTTCACGGAGAAGCTCGCAGGGCGCGGGCGTTGTCTCGTCGCGCATCCCGTGAACCCGCCGCATCTCGTGCCGATCGTCGAGTTGTGTGGCGCACCGTGGACGACGAAGGAAACGATCGCGAAGGCGCGCGGCTTCTATCAAAGCGTCGGGCAGGTACCGATCGAAGTGAAGAAGG
>JAEYYJ010000255.1 GCA_023430845.1 Pseudomonadota bacterium | reverse complement strand
CTCTTGAACTGCTCGCCGAGGCCGGCGCGGAGCCGTTCGAGGTCGGGTGGCGCGGTGCGGTCGAGCTCGAGCGCGATCAGGCGCGGGACTGGAAGCTCCTTCAGCACGTCGGACTTGCCGAGCCAGGGCTCGATCAGCTCCGTCGCGGTCTGGAGGCTCAACGGTCTGACGCCGCGCACACCCGGCTGCCCGGCAAGGAACACCGTGAGGTCGCGCACGACGCGCTCGGTGTCGACGTTCTCGCGCGGCTCGATCTGGATCGTCACCTCGCTCGAGACATTGCGCAGCCAAGCCGATGCCGACTGGTTGATCATATAGACCGCACCTGCCGTCAGGCAGGCGAGGAAGCACATGATCGTCACGACGAGAGTGAGCGATGTGCCCGTCACGGTACCTGCCGGCACGATCGAGGAATTGATCTGGATAGATGCCATGTCGACGGGTGGCACACCGGCTGGCGCAGCACGTTCGTGTGCTCCGAGCTCGAGCGGCTGCGTGTAATCCTCGGCCTGCGGCGGGCCGGTCGGCGACGTCGTGTAATCATCGACATCGTCGTAATCGCGCGGAGCCTGTGGCCTTCCGCGCTGCCAGTTGGGCCTGTCATACGATCCGGACATGGCCTTCATTCAGCTCCAGGCGCGGCGCGCGGTATTGGCGCATGAGTTGGTGGTCGTGCGTGGCGATGACAACGGATGTGCCGAGGCGATTGAGCTCCACGAACAGGCGCAGCAGGCGGCGCGCCATCTGCGGATCGACGTTGCCGGTCGGCTCGTCGGCGAGGAGCAGCTCGGGCTTGCCGATGACAGCGCGTGCGATCGCGGCGCGTTGCTTCTCGCCGCCGGAGAGCACCGACGGATTGGCGTGCATACGTTCGCCGAGGCCTACCCATTGCAGAAGATCGGTCACGTCCTCGCGGTACTCGTCGAGCCGGCGGCCGATGACGCGCAGCGGCAGCGCGACATTCTCCCACGTCGAGAGATGATCGAGCAGGCGGAAGTCCTGGAAGACGATGCCGATACGGCGCCGCAGCTCCGAACGGCGCGCGGTGTCGGCGCGGCTGACATTATGGTTGAACAATTCCATTGTGCCGCGAGTCGGCTTCAGCGAAAGGAACAACAGACGCAGCAGCGACGTCTTCCCGGCTCCCGATGGTCCGGTAAGGAAGTGGAACGAGCCTGGTTCGAGATGGAACGAGACATCGCGGAGCACGTCCTCGCCGCGTCCGTATTTCAGTCCGACGTTTTGGAGCCTGATCACCCCGAAGTCCCCCTGCAGTAGCCGGCGCTCAGCTAGCTGCGCCCGCCCACCACCATACCGGGTGGTCCTGCCGCGCGATCAATCAACAAGGAATGTGGCACGGTAATGGGCCTCTTTCCCCCTTCGGTGCGGTTGCGCGCCGCAGCGCCGCGCTTGCCCGCATCGCAATGCCGTCATCGGCCTGCTATACCTCGCAACAATCCGCCTGCAACCCTGAGTTTGCACTGTGTGAGCGAAATATATGCCTGAAAGCGCCCCAGGAACGGAAACCATCGAGGTTATCTACACCGCCGAGGCGATCGCCGACAGAATCACGGAACTTGCCGAGACCGTCGCCGCGCTGAAGCTCGACCGGCTGCTCGTCGTGCCGATCCTTACGGGAAGTTTTGTTTTTGCCGGCGATCTGTTGCGCGGCTTGCATCATGCAGGGCTGGCGCCGGAGGTGGATTTCCTATCGGTCTCGAGCTACCGCGACGGCACCAAGTCTCTCGGGCAGGTGGATATCCTGCGCGATCTGAGGCTCGATGTTGCCGGCCGCGACGTACTGCTGATCGACGATATTCTGGATACCGGCCGCACGCTGGCCTTCGCCAAGGATCTGATCGCAGCGCGGGGCGCGAAGCGCGTGATCTCCTGTGTCCTGCTCGACAAGAGGGCGCGCCGGTCCGTGGCTATCGAGGCCGACTATGTCGCGTTCGAGTGTCCGCCCGTGTTCGTGGTGGGCTATGGCATGGACCTCGCCAGCCGCTTCCGCGAGTTGCCATTTGTTGGGAGGGTGGTCGGCTAAGGGCGCTCCCGCACCATGAGCCAGCTCTGTCCGCTTCCGCCATCATCGCGCACGCCGATCCATCGATAGCCGGCACGTTCGGCGGCCCGCACGGCCACCTCGTATCGCACAGGGACAAGCGTCGCTGAAGCCGGCGCGAGCGTCGACGCAAATACTTCGCTGGTGAGCGCAGCGAGTGCCGCCTCGCCCGCACCGCGCTGGCGATGAGCGGGATCCGCAACGAACAGCGACACCATATAGGCGCCGACCGGCAGACCGTCCGTGCGGCCGCTGCGCACGATATCGGCATCGAGGGCATGGCCGTAACCGACCGGCGTGTCATTCGCGAGGATCACGCGGCAGATCGCCGACGGGCTCTCCGATGCTATCGCGATTTCGGCCTCGGCGGCGGCAAGGCCGCCCCACCAAGCCTGAATCTCGGCCTGCTGCAGCCATAAACGCACGCGCTCCCAGTCCGGCGGTTCGACAGGGCGCAGCGTGATCGTTGCCAAGGGTGCCTCAATGGCGGAAGTGGCGTAGCCCCGTGAAGATCATGGCGAGGCCGCGCTCGTCCGCAGCAGCAATGACTTCCCGGTCGCGCATGGAGCCGCCGGGCTGGATGACGGCAGTAACGCCGGCTTCCGCGGCAGCAATCAGGCCGTCGGCAAACGGAAAGAAGGCGTCCGATGCCACGACCGAGCCTTTGACCTCGAGGCCGGCCTGCTCGGCCTTGATGACGGCAATGCGGGCCGAGTTCACGCGGCTCATCTGGCCGGCGCCGACGCCGATCGTGCGCCGGTCGCGCCCGTAGACGATCGCATTCGATTTCACGAACTTGGCGACTGTCCAGGTGAAAAGCAGATCGGCCATTTCCTGCGCCGAGGGCTGGCGCTTGCTGACGATTTGCGTGCCATCGAGAAGCGCGAGATCCGCATCCTGCACGAGCAGACCGCCCGCGACCTTCTTCAGGTCGAGACGCGGCGGCGCGGTCGCGGGCAAGTCGCCGCTGACGAGCAGGCGGACGTTCTTCTTTGCGGCGACGATCGCCTCGACGCCGGATGCGACGCTCGGCGCGATGATCACCTCGACAAATTGCCGCTCGACAATGCGCGAGGCCGTGGCCGCATCCAGCTCGCGATTGAAAGCGATGATGCCGCCGAAGGCCGACTCGGTGTCCGTCTCGAAAGCTCGGTCGTAGGCGTCGGAGATACTGGCGGCTTCAGAAACGCCGCACGGATTGGCGTGCTTCACGATCACGCAGGCCGG
>JAEYYJ010000250.1 GCA_023430845.1 Pseudomonadota bacterium | reverse complement strand
AGCGCTACTTGCGGCCACGAAAGCCGGTTGCGAGCACATAGAGCTCGGCGGAGTCCGAGCGGCTCGCCTTGGGCTTGACGTGGCGCACGATGGCGAAATCGCGCTTCAGCATGTCGAGCAGCGTCCGCTCCGTCCCGCCCTGGAAGACCTTGGCGAGAAACGCGCCACCGGGCGCCAGCACTTCGGCCGCAAACTGCGCGGCGACCTCGGCAAGAGCGATAATGCGCAGGTGATCGGTGCTGGCATGGCCGGTCGTGGGGGCCGCCATGTCGGAGAGCACGACATCCGCACCGCCATCACGCAGCAGGGCCTTGAGCTTGTCCGGCGCGTCCTCATCTAGGAAGTCGAGCTCCAGGATGGTGGCGCCTGCAATGGTGTCCACAGGCAGGTAGTCGATGCCGATCACCTGACCGCGCCCTTCGACGGACTTCACACGAAGTGCCGCGACCTGCGTCCAGCCGCCGGGCGCCGCGCCGAGATCGACGACGCGATGGCCGGGCTTCAGAAGTTTGTACTTGTCGTCGATCTCGATGAGTTTGAAGGCGGCCCGCGAGCGCCAGCCTTCGCGCTTGGCGGCTGCGACGTAGGGATCGTTGAGCTGGCGCTCGAGCCAGCGCTGTGAGGAGGCCGAGCGCTTGCGCGCCGTCCTGAGGCGCACGGTGAGCTGGCGCGAGTCGCCGAAATTCTTGGCCGAGGAGCCGCCGCTGCCGGGGCTCTTGCCTTTACCCTTGCCACTCGTGGTCATTTATTGCCCGAAGTCCCGTCGCGAGGAGCGGAAGACGCCATCCTCGGCCATGAGCGTCGCGAGAATGCCCTCGCGCAAACCGCGATCCGCGACGCGCAGCATATCACAAGGCCACATGCGCATGAGCGCTTCGAGAATGGCACAGCCGGCAAGTACGAGGTCGGCGCGATCGCGGCCGATGCAGGGTTCGCTGACGCGCGCATCGTAGCCGCGCGAGAGGAGGTCCGCCGTAACTGTGCGCACTTGGCTCGAGCGCAGCCAGCAGCCGTCGACACGATTGCGGTCATAGCGCGGGAGGCCGAGGTGGATGCCCGCCACGGTGGTCACGGTTCCCGATGTGCCGAGCATGTGAACGCGGCGATTGTGCATGCGCGAGCGAAAGCCATGCTCGCGCTCGAAGGGGGCCAGCAGTTCGCCGACGTAGTCGACCATGGCCTCGAAGGTGTCCTCGTCCACATGACGGCCGCCGAAGCGTTCCGCAATCGTGACGACGCCGAGAGGCAGCGAGGTCCAGGCGGCAATGCAGTGCTGTGCCTCGATACGGTCGGCCATGGAACGGCGCCAGCCGTCGCGGCGACGATTGAGATCGAGCCAGATGAGCTCGGAAGACCCGCCACCGATGTCGAAGACGAGAACGAGATCGCTGTGCTTGTCGATGAGCGCGGCGCAGCCCGAGACGGCGAGGCGTGCCTCCGTCTCGCGACAGACGACCTCAATTTCGAGGCCCACATCGCGGCGCACACGGTCGAGAAACTCATCACCATTAGCGGCGACGCGGCAGGCCTGCGTGGCAATGAGGCGTGAGCGCGCGACATTGGCCTTGCGCAGCTTCGCCTCGCAGACCTTCAGCGCTTCGATGGTGCGGTGCATCGCGGCGTCGGAGAGACGCCCGCTGGTCGATACGCCTTCACCGAGGCGGATGATGCGTGAGAAGGCGTCGACGACGAGGAAGCCGCGCCGCGAGGGTCGTGCGACAAGCAGACGACAATTATTCGTGCCGAGATCGAGTGCGCCGTACGTGGGTGAATTTTGATGACGGTCGCCGGTCCGCTCGTGCGTGCGCTCGCCAGTTCGCTCGAGCGTCCGGGGGCGTAGATCGGCATCCAAGGGCGGCGGCGTAATGGTGGGTTTGTCACGGAAAGCGACGGGCTGGATCGCGGCGGCGCAGTCCGGCATCCCCGGGGCCATCGCGGGTGCCAACTGCGCGGCGGGAGCCTCGGCTCCCTGATCGTCATCCGCCTCCATCAGTGCGATACTCCAGCGCCTGGGACGCATGATGCCGCTCGGCAACACCCCGGGTACGGGTCGACAGGCTTCGGTCTGGATCGTACTTGCGGCAAAGTTTAGCAGCTTAATCGGTGACGTAAAGCGATCGTGATCGCCCGACTGTACGTGGGCAGTCGTACGACAAAGGTCTAAGTGGAGCGAGCTGGCGCGATGATATGCAGGAAAAGCATAGCTTTATTGGCGTTGCTCGTCGGTCATAGCCTACAGCTGCCGAGTTCAGCCTATGCCGAGGTGCCGGAAATTGCGGCAGTCGCGAGCCGTCTGATCGCGGCCTACCCGGAATTCCTGACGCGGCGCGACGGCAACGCCCTGGTGTGGCGAGACGGCAAGCGCATGTCGCTCGATGACGGCCTCGGCCCCAAGACACCGGCTGCCCGCCTGGATGCCCCGGATCTCAAGGACATGCTGGTTCAGCAATATCCCGTGGGCCTCGCGCCGCCACCTGGCCGCGATGCCGATCCGGGGCGGGTGCGCAACAATGCGTTCTTCACAGCCATGTACGGGGACTGCCTGCGGGATGAAGTGCGCAAGAACCTCGTTCCCGTGGCGTGGCTGCCTAAAAAATGGGGAAAAGCCCTCCAGGTGACGCGCGTCAACGGCGTCGCCGAGCGGCTGGCGGCGGTCTCGGCTGAGCTAGATCGTCTGCCCGCGCGATTCGACGTCTATCTCTTCCCGCCCGCCGGCACCTACAACTGCCGGCCCATCGCGGGAACCGAGCGTGTGAGCCCGCACGGTCTCGGCATTGCGATCGACATCTCGATCAAGCAGGCGGACTACTGGCGTTGGGGCAAACCAGGTGCGGATGGCCAGCCCGTGTACCGCAATCGTATTCCACAGGAGATCGTAGACGTCTTCGAGAAGCACGGCTTCATCTGGGGCGGCAAGTGGTACCACTACGATACCATGCACTTCGAGTATCGGCCGGAGCTGCTGCCGGCGCGGTGATAGTTCGCAGTCGCGCCCGCAGGCGCGAATGAATACCCGCCTCACATCCCCGGATAGTTTGGCCCGCCGCCGCCTTCGGGCACGACCCAGTTGATGTTCTGGGCGGGATCCTTGATGTCGCACGTTTTGCAGTGGACGCAATTCTGCGCGTTGATCTGAAAACGCGGCTTGCCGTCGTCGCCATCGACGACTTCGTAGACGCCGGCCGGGCAATAGCGCTGCGCGGGCTCGGCGTATTCGGGAAGATTGTGCGCGATCGGGATCGTCGGATCCTTCAGCGTCAAATGGACCGGCTGGTTCTCCTCGTGATTGGTCGCCGAGAAGGAGACGCTCGTCAGGCGATCGAACGTCAGCACGCCATCGGGGCGCGGGTATTCGATCTTCTTGGCCTGTGATGCGCGCTTGAGCGTGGCGCTGTCGGGTTTGCCGTGGCGCAGCGTATAGCCGAGACCGATGCCCGGAATGATCGTGTTGAGCCACATGTCGGCGCCCGAAAGGAACGTGCCGATGCGCGTGCCGAAGCGCGAGAGCAGAGGCTTGGCGTTGCGGACGGACTTGAGGTCCTTGGCAATTGGGCCCGTGCGCACAGCCGTCTCGTACGTGTCGAGCTTGTCGTGCTGGCGCCCCGCGACGATCGCGTCGAAGGCCGCTTCCGCCGCATGAATGCCGGAGAGGATAGCGTTGTGCGAGCCCTTGATGCGCGGCACGTTCACGAAGCCCGCCGAGCAGCCGACGAGGACGCCACCCGGGAACGTGAGCTTGGGAATGGACTGCCAGCCGCCCTCGGTGATCGCACGCGCGCCGTAGGCAATGCGTTTGCCGCCTGCGAACACGTCGCGGATGGCGGGATGCGTCTTGAAGCGTTGGAATTCCTCGAAGGGCGCGAGGTAGGGATTCTGGTAGTTGAGATGCACGACGAAGCCTACGGAGACGAGGTTCTCGCCGTAGTGATAGAGGAACGAGCCGCCGCCCGTGGCATCGTCGAGCGGCCAGCCGAGCGTATGTTGGACGAGGCCCGGCTTATGCTTCTCGGGCGCAACCTCCCACAGTTCCTTGAGGCCGATGCCGTACTTCTGCGGATCGCTGTCGCCATCGAGGGCAAAGCGCGTGATGAGCTGCTTCGCCAGGGAGCCGCGCGCGCCTTCGGCAATGACGGTGTACTTGCCGCGCAGCTCCATGCCGCGTGTGAAGTTGTCCGTCGGCTGGCCGTCGCGGCCTACACCCATGTCGCCGGTCGCGACGCCGACGACGCGGTTCTCCTCGTCGTACAGCACTTCCGAGGCGGCAAAACCCGGATAGACCTCGACGCCGAGCTCGGCTGCCTGCTCGCCGAGCCAGCGGCAGAGATTGCCGAGGCTGCCGATGTAGTTGCCGTGATTGTTCATCAGCGGCGGCATGCCGATGTTCGGCAGGCGCAACTCACCGGCGGGCCCGAGATAGATGAAGCGGTCCTCCGTAACTTGCGTGTCGAGAGGCGCGCCTTTCTCTTTCCAGTCCGGGATCAACGTATTGAGACCGGTGGGGTCGATGACCGCACCGGAGAGAATATGCGCACCGACCTCGGAGCCCTTCTCCAGCACCACGACCGAGACTTCCTGACCGTGCTTGGCCGCGAGCTGGCGCAGGCGGATCGCGGTCGCAAGCCCTGCCGGGCCCGCGCCCACCACCACTACGTCGAACTCCATGCCCTCGCGCGGCGGCAGCTCGGTCTGCTCGTCGGTCATCGTGCGCTGTCCTTCGATCCATTCCAGTGTGCTTCCCGCTGTTCGATAGGTCGGGCGCGCAAGCATGGTCAAGCACCAAGCTG
>JAEYYJ010000159.1 GCA_023430845.1 Pseudomonadota bacterium | reverse complement strand
TCGTCGGTGATGTGCGAGGCGCCGGTCTTGAGCGCGTCGCCGAGAGACTTGGCCTGTGTCTGCTCGGCGGGCCAGCCCACCTCGATCATGCGGTTGCGGGCGCGGTCCGGATAGAGATCGGCGAGGCCGACGAGATGCATGCCCGTCGTGAGGCGCGCCTGCGCGAGGTGCATGGTGCCGAACTTGCCGGCGCCGATCTGGCCGATGCGCACAGGTTTGCCCTGCGCGGCGCGCTCCTTGAGCATGTACGAGAGATTCATCGGCGGCGTCCTCCGGGTGATGCTGTTGTTTTGTAGACAGCAGCACAGCCGGTAAGCGCGGGCAAGTGCGAGGGCCTGCGCGGCCCTCAGGCTTCCGCGGCAGGGGCTGGCCCCTGCACCCTTCTAAATTTCAGGTTCCAAGTCTCTGCCCTTGGTGGGGAGTTCGAGAGGGCCCGCGCGCCACCAGCGCGCAACTATAGAGAGTCCCTCAAACTAACGCTTCCGCAGACGCTCGGCGGCATTGCGGACTTCATCGCGCATACGGTGCCAGCGCAGATCGGCATCGGCATTGGCTCGGCTGAGGTCCTCAGTGCCGAAGAGCCAGCGACGGAACCCGGCGAGATTTTCCGATGGCGCGGTCGTCTCCCTTACCGCGCTCGATCTCAGAGGCGGCGCGTATGTCTCGGCGGCGGGGGGCACGGCGCGGGGAGGTCCGTCCGTGAAGTGCCGGCTCAGGCTCTCCAGCCGATCCTCGACCGCCTTCAGGCGATCGAGGCCGCCGGCGATGCGGCGCAGCTCCGTCGTGCTGTCGTCACGCCAATCGCCGATGGCCGAGGCGAGCGTGTGCTGGTTCTCGCTGAGGCGCACGAAGCCTTCGTGCAACTCGTCGGTATTGCGATCGTAGACACCGGCGGCGGCATTGATCGCGGCATTGTTAGCCTGCACGACGTGCTCGAGTGCGGCGACGCGTCCGCCGATCTCGGCCATGGCTTGAGCTTGGACACGCGCGTGCTTGTCGTCGCGCGCGACGGTCGCGTCCGAGACCGAGGTGAGATAGCCGACGACGGGCTTCGTGATCTCGTCCGCCGTGGGCAGTGTAGTGACGGCGGTGCTGCCGAGGCGGCCCTCGATGGTCTTGAGGCGATCCACAAGCTCCACCCAGCGTCCGCCGGTCTCGCGTGCGCGCCCGTCGAGGGCGCCTTCGAGCGCACGCAGGCGCTCGTCGAGGAGCATGACGGGCTGGGCGTCATTGCGGGTACCGATGACACGTTCGACGACACTGACGCGGTCGGCGAGCAGCGTGTTCGAGCGGACAGTGTCGCCGAGGCCGCTGCGGACCGTCCGCTCGATCACTTCGAGGCGTTCGGTGAGTGCGCCGCCGTCGAGCGGTGTCGACTGCTGTTGGGTGAGAGACTTCAGGATCTCGGCATTGCCCTCCGAAAGCGCGCTCCACTGGCGAATAGCTTCGGTGGAGCCGGCCTGATAGAGCTTTTCGAGCGACTGGACGCGATCGGCCAGTGCGACCCAGCTCCGCACGGAATCGCTCGCGCGGTCCTGTATGGCCTGCTCGACGGCGGCGATGCGCTGCACGAGCGGCTCCACCGGATCGGCGGCGCGCATCGCGGCTTCGAGACTCTCGAGGCGCTGATGGATGGCGTTCCACGTGCGCGCGCCCTCTCCCATGCCGCCGCGCACGGCCTGCTCGATGGCGGTGAGCTTGTCGGTGATCCCAGGTGTGGTGCTCAGATGGCTTGCGAGGTCGCTCAGGCGCTCGCGGAGTGCCGTCGAAAGATTGGCGTTGTCGCCGCGCTGGCTCGCCACTTCGCGCTGCAGGTCGCGCACGAGGTCGGAAAGCAGTTTGCGATCGCCGGCAAGCTCTGCGTGAATGCCGCGCAGCGTGTCCTCGATGTGATCGAGCCGCGCTGTCGGATCCACGGGCAGTGCGCTTTCGACCGGAAGATCGGGAGCCATGCGGCGCAGGAGGTCGATCGCGGGATTGGTCCGGTTACCTGAGAGAAAACCGAAGAGTACTTCCTCGACGCCTGCCGGCGCACCTCGGCGGCGGGCGGCATCGACGGCGCGGCGCAGGGTGTCCTCGAGCTCGATGGAGCGGCGCGGCGGATGGCGCTCGCCCGTGAGCGGGACGGGGCTCTCGTTCACGATGAGGGCGGCGCTCTCCTGGCGCAGGCGGGCGGCGGCGACGCCGCGCTGCTCGAGGATGCTCACGGCTGCTTCGACCCGGGTGAGGGCGTGAAGGAGATGAGCGAGGCGGACTTCGCTCGCGCCGTAGGCCAGAGCGAGATCGAAGGCGTTGTTGCAACAGGCGAGGACGGTTTCGTCCACCCACAGGGTAGTGTCGGAAGCACTGGTGACCGCCGCGCGGGCCCGGCTAGCCGGCACCTTCAGATCGAGATCGTCTCCCCGATAGGACATCGCCCCAAAACTCCTGCCTGAAATCGATCGGCCCCCGTCCAGGTGCCCAATGTGTGCACGGAGGGATCGGGGTCGTAAAGATAGATGGCTGCCGCGGACGCGGCGGAAATGAATCGCGTGTTGCACAATAGCGCCATTCGCCGACGCCTTCGAGGCGCGGCTCAGAACAGGGTGGGAAAACTGAGTTAACGAAGCGGCGAACTACCGGGGCTTGCGCGTCCGCATGAATAGGACGAGGGGCAGCGTCAGGGCGCAGGCGGTGGTGAAAAGGCCGAAAGCATTGAGGTAAGCGATGAGCGTTGCCTGGCGCGTCATCTCCTTGGAGAGCGAGGCCAGGCCCTTGAGACTGTCCGGGTCCCATCGGCCGAGCACCGCCGGCATGTCCAGCGCCCGGTTGTACGGCGTGAGCAGCTCGGCGAGGTGGGCGTAGTTCATACCGGTCGAGCGGATGATCTCTGCGACACAGACCGAGATGAAGAACGACGAGCCGAGGTTGCGCAGCAGGTGGTAGACGGCCGATGCCTCGCCCATCTGCTCCGGCTTGAGGGTTGCGAATGTGGCCGTCGTGAGCGGCACCCAGATAAGGCCGATCGCGATGCCCTGAAGGCCGGCGTTCATGGCGAGGTCGATGTAGGTGACGTTGAGGTCGATGTGCATGAGCCAGAGACCGGCGACGAGCAGCATCGCGAACCCGACCATCATGAGAATGCGCCCGTCGAGACGGCCGGCGAACCCCGCGACGAGAAAGCCGATGCAGCCGCCGACGCCGCGCGCGCCGACCACGTAGCCGACAAGGCTGTCGGTGTAGCCGGCGGGACCTGTGAGGAGGGGCGGGAGCAGGACCATAGGCGTGAAGTTGAGCATTCCGTAGATCGTCACCAGGATGATGCCCAGTGTGTAGTTGCGGTCGAGCAGTAGACGCGGGTCGAGGAACGGGCGCGGGCTCGTGAGGCAGTGCGTGACGAATATCCAGAAGCCGATGATGGCAACGAAGGTCGCGATGATGATCTCGTAGGAGTCGAACCAGTCGAGGCGCTGGCCGCGCGCGAGGACGAGCTGCGTCGCGGCAAGGGCGATGGAGAGGGCGAGGAAGCCGATCCAGTCAAGCGGGCGGTCGGTTGCTTCCTTGTCGCTCGGCAGAACGGCTTGCAGCCCCACCGTCGCGGCGATGCCGACGGGAACGAGGGCATAGAAGGCCCAGCGCCAGTTGTAGCTTTCCGCCATGATGCCGCCGAGCGCCGGCCCGAAGATCGGCCCGAGCACCACCCCGAAGCCGAAGATGCCCATGACGCGCGTCTGCTGCTCGCGCGGGAAGACCGTGAGCAGAATGGACTGCGTGAGGGGGGTCGACGGCGCGCCGAAACCACCCTGCATGATGCGCCAGAAGACCAGGCCCTCGAGGGACTCGGCCGATCCGCACATGAAGGTCGCGAGCGTGAAGCCGCCGAGCGACCACACCATTACGCGCCGCGTGCCGAAGCGGCCCGCGAGCCAGCCCGACATGGGTGTCACGATGGCGGTTGCGAGAATGTTGAACGTCATCGCCCAGGCGATTTCGTCGGTGGTGGCCGCGAACGAGCCTTGCATCTGCGGCAGGATGGTGGAGACAACGAGCAGCGTCGTCCCGTAGAGGGTGGTCGCCAGCACGACCATCAGGAGAATGAGATTGCGCCGTACCGGGGTCAGTTCAGCGTGCGCGGTGGCGGCGGCGGTGTCCATGGTGGCTCGGGTGCGCGCTCGCTGATCGCGGAATGTGTTCGCTGCGGCACCCTACACCACGGCGAGCCCGCGTGTGTAGGGTGCTTTGCACCGATCGTCATGCGCGGCAAAAATGTGGGGGTATCAGTTGCCGGACTTCAGCCGCGTCGCCATGACCGAGATGGTCCGCTGATAGACTTGGGCGCGGTTCCAGTCGCGGATGACGTTATAGTTGGCGGAACCGGGCTCCCAGGAGCCACCCGTCCGCCAGCCATGGCCTTTGAGGAAGTTTGCCGTGGACGCCAGAATGTCCGGCACCGAATTGACGAGGTCGCGGCGCCCGTCACCGTCGAAGTCGACGGCGTACTTGATGTAGGGGCTCGGCAGGAACTGCGTCTGGCCGATCTCGCCGGCCCAGCCGCCGCGCATCTGCGCGGGTGTCATGTCACCGCGCTGGACGATGCGGATCGAGTCGAGAAACTGCGGCGTGAAGAATGCCGAGCGCCTGCAGTCGTAGGCGAGCGTCGCGAGCGAGCGGATGATGGAGAAGCGGCCCGACGTATCGGCGCCGAAGTTCGTTTCAAGGCCCCAGATGGCAACGATGATTTCGCGCGGCACGCCGAAGCGCTGCTCGACGCGATCGAAGACGGCCTTGTGACGCGCGAGGCGCTGGCGGGCCCGGTTCATCAAGGCGCTGCCGACGCGGCGCGCATAGAATTGCTCGAAGCTCAGCTTGAAGGAGCGCTGGTTGCGGTCGAGGCGGATGACGGTCGGATCATACGTCACACCGACGAGCGCACGATCCATGGCGCTCTGGGAAATGCCCTGCTTCGCGGCCTGGACCTTGATGGCCGAGAGCCACCGCCCGAAGCCGTCGGCGTTGTTGCCGCAAGACTGCGCGCGCGCTGCGGTCGGCATGGCGAGCAGGAGTGCCGCAAGCATCGCGCCGGTCGCGAACTTTGCCCTGCGGAGGGCCCTGTCGAGGCTCCATGATGTCATTCGGCGTCGCTCCCTGAATTGTCGCGGAAATGGTATCCGCTCATGGGGAGGCGTGCTTAGCACGGGATGACAGCATGGCAAATTTTGTGCTGGCGAGGCGTGCCGTTCCGTGCGGATCAGGCGGCGTGCTGCGGGATGAGCCCTTCACCGCCGTCCCAAGCGAGCGGCCACGTCGCGACGTAGTCGTTGCCGGCGACCGAGCCGGTTGCCGCGAACGTGCCGCTCTGGCGCAGCTCGAGCCAGCGATCCCTGTTCATGGTGCCGAAACCGACACCGCCGAACTCCTGCCCATCCTTGTAGAGCGTGAGCTGGAAGGAGCGGTAGGCGAGCTCGGGCTGCTCGCGCGCGTGCTGGATCTTGAGCGTGCCATTGGCGCGCGCCTCGGCGAATCCCGGGAACTTCGCCATTCCGCTGCGGATCATGCTGTCGAGTGCCCGCTGGGCGAAGGCAGACTCGTCGATGCGGGTCGGCTGCCGGAGTTCCCACGAGTCGGCGCCGAGCGAAGCAATCCATGCGGCCTTCTCGGCTGGAATGCCGGCGCGTGTGTACGTCTCCGCGGCGGGGCTCGTGTAGGGGTTGCTCACCTTGGCGGCAGTGGCGGACGCGCTCGGCGTCATGGCCGACAAGCCGAGCATGGCACCGGCGGCGACCGGCGAGAGCGCGCTGCGCATGACACTCTGCGGTGCCTGCGAGGAAGTGCTCGGAGCCGAGGCAGCGCCATGCGTCGCCGAGGACTGCATCGACGCCTTGAGGGCGGCGAGCTGGGATGTGATCGAAGGACCGTTGACAGTCATAATTTGATTTTCCCTCTCTCAGCGCAAGCGCGTGACGAAACAGTCCACACGCTGGCGGCGGAGGGCCGAACAGGTTTCGGCGGCTGGTTTGGCATCGAGGCCGGCAAAGCGCGCGCGATAAAGCGTGCGCGATCCTTGCGCGACAGGTTCAGTTACATCAATGGCGGCAGCGAGCAGGCCGCTCGCATTCTGGCGAACTTCGCGCAGGCGCGCCTCGGCCTCGGCTTCCGTGGCGAACGCACCCACCTGGACGCCGAAGTCGCCCCGGCTGATGGCGTCGGCATAGGGAGGCTGACCATGGGCGCGCTGCTGCAGCGCTGCGGTGGTGGTCGGAGCGCTATGCTCGGTGGCATAGATTGCCGGATGTCCGTCATCAAGCCGGCGTGCCTGTGCGCCGAGCGTCGACGGCTGCGCGCCGCGACCCTGTTCGGCCATCGTGAAACGGGCATGGGCTTCGATCGCGGAGGGTTGCGGCTGAGGCTGCTGCCACTGACCGCCGCCCTGATGCTGCACGACGGGTACGGTGCGCACGCGCGCCATCTGGATTGTCGGCTCGTTCGACGCGCGGGTGGTGGGCGCCACCGCGGCGCGGACCGGCTCAACGAGGCGCGGCATCGATCGAGCAGGAGCGCGGGCGCGCTGCGGTGTCGGAACAGGACGCTCTGCGCGCTCTGCCGGTTCCGCGCGTGCGATCTGTACGGGACGCCGCGATTTGGATGTGGTGGCGCGCGTGAGGCTGCGCGTCAGAAGCGTGCGCATCTCGGCATTGCGTGCCTGGGCCGTGCGGCCGCCCATGACGACGGCAACCACGTGCCGGCCATTGCGGCGCACGGAAGCCGAGAGATTGAAACCCGATGCGCGCGTATAGCCGGTCTTGATCCCCTCCATGCCCTCGAACGAGCCGAGCATGGTGTTGTGATTGCGATAGGAGGAGCCGGCGTAGTTGAACCGGCGGGTGGCGAACACGCGCGCGTGCTGCGGGAAATGATCGTAGAGGGCGAGCGAGAGCGTGGCGATGTCGCGCGCGGTCGTCACCTGCTCGGAGTCCGGCAGGCCATGCGCGTTGCGGAAGACGGTCGAGCGCATCCCGAGCTGACGGGCTTTCGCCGTCATGACGCGGGCGAAGGCGGCTTCGCTTCCGGAAATGTGCTCGGCCACGGCAACCGCGACGTCGTTCGCCGACTTGGTGACGAGCGCACGAATGGCGGCGCCGAGCGGAATGGTCTCACCGGGATCGAGATTGAGCTTCGAGGGCGGGACGGACGCGGCCTGGGCCGAAATCCGGATCGGCGTCGACGCGCTGAGGCGGCCGGCCTCGATCTGCTCGAAGACGAGGTAGAGTGTCATCAGCTTGGTGAGGGAGGCGGGAAAGCGCCGGGCATCGGCGTTGGCCGCGTGAAGAACGCGGCCCGAGTTCGCGTCGACGACAAAAGCAGCACGGCGGCTGTCGGCGCGCGCTTCTGTCGCACCGGCTGCCGCGAGGCAAATGATCAAAATTGCCATGCCGGCAAGTGTTGCTCGCCAGCTTGCTGCTGCAGACATAATTGCTAACCCGTTTACCGCACCAGATGGCGCGTCTTGGCCTCCCCGGTCGTCCCTCGACCGCCCGCCTGGATGGCCGCCCTCTCGCGGAAGTTCCTATGAGAACACCGGGTTGGGGCGCCAATGGGGCGGTCGATCTCGAACCGTCGATGAGGACCTTACCGCAGGCGTCCTTTCGTCCCGTGAAGCGATAGATGCAAATTTTATCTAAACTTTATCGTTCGACGGCTGACGAATGAGTGCCCGTTCATGGTGCGATGCAATATTTAGGTTGACATATTTGTGCAGCGCACCTAAATCTCGGGGCATCGCAAGAGACATTTCCCCTGCCTCTGCGTCAGAACACACCCAACTCTGATGCCCGTTGGTTCGAAGGACCACCCCCATGATGAAATCATTCGAAGACTTCCAGAAGCTCGGCCAGGCCAACACCGACACGGCGATGCGGCTCGTCGGCGAGTGGAACAAGGGCTGGCAGACGATTGCCAACGAGATGACCGACTACTCGAAGCGCTCGTTCGAGGAAGGCACTGCAACCTTCGAGAAGCTCCTCTCGGCCAAGACCATCGAACAGGCGTTCGAGATCCAGTCGAGCTACGCCAAGCGCGCGTACGAGGACTACGTGCAGCAGATGTCGAAGATCGGCTCGTTCTATTCGGAGATCGCGAAGGAAGCTTACAAGCCGGTCGAGAAGGCTTTTGCCGCGCGCCGCTAAGCCGCGTCTTTAGGCCCGTACGCAATTACCGATACTGCCGGCCCATGGCGATAAGTTCATCGTCGTGGGCTTTTTCTTTTTGTAATTCAAAGCGCTGATGCGATCGCCCTGTGAAGGCAATTCGCTTGCGACTCAATGACTTCCGGACCGCTGATCGCCCGCGGGAGGCTTGTTCGCCGCTGCAGGCTGGGGCATTCATGGCCCCTAGAACCAATATTCTCGCCTTTGCGGCGCCTCAAGGTCGTCGCTGACTGATGCTCTAGTGCTTGACGCTCGTGAGCATCGAGGGGATCCGGCGTGGCACGTAGGAAATCGAAGAGCATGGAGCCGGCGGAAGACATGCCGGGCGATAGGACCTCCAGCGAGAGCGGCCGTCGGTCGTTGCGCCCCTTGCTCGCGCTGAAGCCCTACATCATGCGCCACCCACTCATGCTGGCTTTGGCCGGCCTCGCGATGGTGGCCTCGGCGCTCGCCATGTTGTCGTTGCCGCTGGCCGTGCGGCGGATGATAGATTTCGGCTTCTCCGGTGGCGACGGCGGCTTCATCGATCGTTACTTCGCCGTGCTGGTGCTGATCGGTGCTCTGCTCGCGATTGCCAGCGCCGCCCGCTTCTATTGCGTCAACTGGCTTGGTGAGCGCGTCGTCGCGGACGTGCGCGCGGATGTGTTCCGCCATCTCATGACGCTCGGCCCGGCATTTCACGAAAAGTCCCATTCGGGCGAGCTCATGAGCCGCCTTACCGCTGATACAACTCAGATCAAGGCGGCTGCCGGCACCGCGCTCTCGCAGGCGGCGCGCAACGCCATCATGTTGCTCGGCGCTCTCACGATGATGATCGTGACGAGCGCGAAGCTTTCTGCGCTCGTGCTTGTCGCCATCCCCCTCATCGTGCTGCCGCTCGTCGCCTACGGGCGGATCGTGCGTCGGCGCTCGCGCAAGGCGCAGGACGCGCTCGCCGAGGCTTCGTCGCTTGCCTCCGAGACGCTGACCGGCATCCGGGCCGTGCAGGCCTTCGCGGCCGAGAAGGTGCTGGGCGCGCGGTTTGCTGATTCGGTCGAGGCTGCGTTCGGCGCCGCCGATGCACGGCTCAAGGCGCGTGCGGGTCTGACCGCGGTTGTCATCCTGCTCGTCGTCGGCAGCGTCGTCGGAATTCTCTGGTATGGCGCGGCGCTGGTCGTTGCGGGCGAGATGTCCGGCGGCCGGCTCGGCCAGTTCGTGCTCTACGCGCTGTTCGCGGCGGGCGCGCTCGCGGAGCTTTCCGAGGTCTGGGGCGAAGTCACGCAGGCTGCCGGTGCGGCCGAGCGCCTGACCGAGCTGCTGGATACCCAGCCTGAGATCGTCTCGCCGGCTGTGCCCGTGCCGCTGCCCGTCCCCGCCGAAGGACGCATCGTGCTGGAGCGCGTCGGCTTCGTCTATCCAAGCCGGAGCGAGAGCCCGGCGCTCATCGACGTATCGTTCGCCATTGCGCCCGGCGAACGGGTTGCGCTCGTCGGTCCTTCGGGATCGGGCAAGAGCACGCTGCTCGCGCTCGTGCAGCGCCTACGCGATCCGACGGCAGGGCGCGTGATCATCGATGGTGTGCCTGCACGCGATGCCGATCTCGGCGAGCTGCGCCGGCGCATGGCGCTCGTGCCGCAGGAAATCACGCTGCTTGCGGGTTCGGTCGCCGAGAACATTCGCTTCGGTGATGAGCGCGCGAGCAAGGAGGACGTGGAGCGCGCGGCTGTCGCGGCCCAGGCCGATGCGTTCATTCGCGCGCTGCCGGAGGGCTATGAGACACGCATCGGCGAGCGCGGTATCACGCTGTCCGGCGGTCAGCGTCAGCGTCTCGCCATCGCTCGTGCGCTGCTGCGCTCGGCGCCGATCCTCCTGCTCGATGAGGCCACGAGCGCGCTCGATGCCGAGAGCGAGGTCGCCGTGCAGCGTGCGCTCGATGTGGCCATGCAGGGGCGCACGACGATCGTCGTCGCGCATCGCCTCGCCACCATCCAGAAGGCCGATCGCATTGTCGTGCTCGACGAGGGCCGCATTGTCGAGGAAGGCACGCACCGCGATCTCGTTGCGCGCGGCGGGCTCTATGCGCGCCTGGCCAACCTGCAATTCGTGGTGCCGCACGCGGTCGAAGCGGCGAAGTAGGA
>JAEYYJ010000054.1 GCA_023430845.1 Pseudomonadota bacterium | reverse complement strand
CGTCACGACTCAGGCGATGGACGTTGGCGCGCTCACCCCGCCGCTGTGGGGTTTCGAGGAGCGCGAGAAGCTCATGGTGTTCTACGAGCGCGCATCGGGCAGCCGTATGCACGCCAAGTATTTCCGCTTCGGCGGCGTGCATCAGAATCTGCCGACCGAGCTGATCGAGGACATCGCAAAGTTCTGCGAAACCAATCCCAAGGTGCTCGACGACATCCACAATCTCGTTATCGAGAACCGCATCTTCAAGCAGCGCAACGTCGATATCGGCGTCGTGTCGCTGGACGAGTGCATGGAGTTGGGTTTCACGGGCGTGATGTTGCGTGGTTCGGGCGCCGCCTGGGACCTGCGCCGGGCCGAGCCCTACGAATGCTACTCGGAGATGGATTTCGACATCCCCATCGGTAAGAACGGCGACAACTACGATCGCGCCGTGATCCGCATGGAAGAGATGCGTCAGTCGGTGCGCATCATGAAGCAATGTTGCGAAAAGCTGCTGTCGGCCGATGGCCAGGGGCCGTATGTGGCCCAGGATAAGAAGGTGGTGCCGCCCAAGCGGGGCGAGATGAAGCGCTCGATGGAAGCGCTGATTCATCACTTCAAGCTCTACACCGAAGGCGTCCACGTGCCGGAAGGCGAGGTCTACGCCTGCGTGGAAGCGCCCAAGGGCGAGTTCGGCGTCTATCTTGTCGCCGACGGCTCCAACAAGCCGTACCGCTGCAAGATCCGCGCTCCCGGCTTCCCGCATCTGGCCGCCATGGACTTCATCAATCGCGGCTACATGCTGGCCGACGTGTCGGCGATCCTCGGCTCGCTCGACATCGTGTTCGGCGAGATCGACCGTTAAGGGTGAGGCGCGCGCACGGGGAAACCGGATATGGCGCAGCGCGAGAAGGACCGAGCCAGAAAGCCGGTGCTCTGGCTCGCCATCGCCACGGGGGTGATGCTGGGCCTGATCGGCGTTCGCTTTCTTGTCTCGCCCGGACCAGCCGCCTTCTTCTTCGGCATCGACAAGAATGCGCCCGGCTTTGCGCCGCATGCGGCGATCGGATTGCGCGATCTGTGGCTGGGCGCGCTGCTGGTCGTGTTCGCCGTCCTGAGGGACTGGCGTGCGGTTGCGCTGTGGCTCGGATTGGCGATGCTGGTCTGCTTCAGTGATTCGCTGATCGCGGCGACATCGAGCGGACGGATGTGGTCGGTCGTCTTCCATGTCGCGTCCGGCGTGTTTTGCGGTGTTCTGGCGTGGTTTGCGTGGCGCCTTGCCGCGTACCGGACGACACCATGAGGAGACCTGTTGCCCAATCGCCCCGCGACGTGCCGTCTCGTGGGGTCTGGTTTTGGTCAAATCGTTCTAAGTTGGCTTGCGGCGGCGACTTTGCTGCTGCATAAGAGCGTCAATTACGGGAGGGGGCATGTCGCGTCGTTGACTTCGCCGGAAGCTGCAGGCCAGAGCCGCAGCCGCCGCGAAATTCCACGAGCGTGCTCAAGCTCCGCCGAACACTGTGGAAGCGATTACTCATGGCCGTTCGCCGTCTCGATCCAAATCAGCCCGCAAGCTTTACCTTCACGCCGGAAAACCTGGCCTGGGCAAACGAGACGATCGCCAAGTATCCAGCTGGCAAGCAGGCTTCGGCGGTGATCCCGCTTCTCTGGCGCGCCCAGGAGCAGCACCAGAACTGGCTGCCGGAGCCGGCCATCCGCTACATCGCCGACATGCTCGGCATGGCCTACATTCGCGTCTACGAGATCGCGACCTTCTACACGATGTTCCAGCTCTCGCCGGTGGGTAAGAAGGCCCATGTCCAGGTGTGCGGGACGACGCCGTGCATGCTGCGCGGTTCGGAGGCCATCAAAGAGGTCTGCAAGCATCGCATCCACCACGATCCGCACCATCTCTCCGAGGACGGCAATTTCTCCTGGGAGGAGGTCGAGTGTCTCGGAAGCTGCGCCAATGCGCCCATGGTGCAGATCTTCAAGGATACCTACGAGGACCTGACGCCGGAGCTCTTCGAGAAAGTGCTCGACGGTTATGCCGCCGGCAAGCCGCCCAAGCCCGGTTCGCAGATCGGCCGGCAGGCTTCGGCGCCGCTCGGCGGGCCAACGACTCTCAAGGAAAAAGTGTGAATATGGGGCGCTTCGGCGCCCCAAGTTTTCTTATGGGTCGGCAATGCCAGATCGAAAAGCGGATGGCAGCGCAGGTGACGCCGATTACGGCAGCATCGGGAGCGGGTATGCGCGCTTCCGTCAGCCTGAGCCGGCGATCGAAGCGATCATCGCGCGCGCTCTCGGTGATGCGCAGACGGTTCTGAATGTCGGCGCCGGCGCGGGCTCATACGAGCCGACGGATCGCGACGTGACGCCCGTCGAACCTTCGGCATCCATGCGCGTGCAGCGCCCCGCCCACCTCGCAGGTGCCATCGACGCCGTCGCCGAACGGCTGCCGTTCCCGGACGCACATTTCGACGCCGCGATGACGACCTTCTCCGTGCATCAGTGGTCGCGGCTGGAGGATGGACTTCGCGAGATGCGCCGCGTGACGCGCGGGCCGGTGCTCGTGCTCTCCTGCGATCCCGATCTCGTGCAGCGTTTCTGGCTGAACGACTACGCGTCGGATGTGCTCGCCGCCGAGGCGCGTCGCTATCCCGCGCTCGATCGCATGGCTACAGTACTGGGCGGTACGACGGAGATCGTGCCGGTGCCCATACCGCTCATGTGCCGCGATGGCTTCAACGAAGCCTATTATGGCCGGCCGGAGCGTTTGCTCGATCCGGCTGCGCGTCTGGCCTGCTCGGCGTGGAGCTTTGTCAGCGACGATACGGCCGCGCGTTATGTCGAGCACCTGCGCGATGATCTCACGTCCGGCGCCTGGGATCGCAAGCACGGTGACTTGCGCACCGCGCCCGAGTTCGACGGTTCGCTGCGGCTGCTTGTGGCGCGCCCGTAAAAAAGACCGCGAGCCCTACGCCCGCAGCCTCTTGTTCCAACTTGTCTAGATGGTGCTTTTCTTCCCCTTCTCCCCGTCCTTATGGGGACAAGGTCGGGATGAGGGGCGGCACAATCCCTGACGTTGGCGGTTGCCGCCGCCCCTCACCCTAACCCTAACCCTAACCCTCTCCCCGCACGCGGGTAGTGGGGACCGGTGGCGGCCATCCGCGGCCTCATACTCCAACCTGTCGAGATGGCCGCCGCGGGCATAGCAGCACGAAGTGGTTGCGAAGCACCCCTTTCCAGCAGCCCGCGGCAAGCAAAAATCACGGCAGCAGGATGATCGAGCCCGTGGTCTTGCGGCCTTCGAGATCGTTGTGCGCCTGGGCGGCATCCTTCAGCGCGTACTTGTGATTGACGTTGATCTTCACGGCGCCTGAAGCGACGACGTCGAAGAGATCCTTCGCCGTTGCGACGAGATCGGTGCGCGTCGCTGTGTAGGTGTTGAGCGTCGGGCGCGTCACGTAGAGCGAGCCCTTGGCGGCGAGAATGCCGAGATTGACGCCTTCAACGGGGCCCGAGGCGTTGCCGAAGCTCACGAACAGACCGAGCGGCTTGATGCAATCGAGCGAAGCCGGGAATGTGTCCTTGCCGATGGAGTCATAGACGACATCGCACTTCTTGCCGCCGGTGATCTCGTTGACGCGATCGACGAATTTCTCGGTCCGGTAGTTGATGACGTGCGTCGCGCCGGCGGCCTTGGCGAGCGCGCATTTCTCATCCGAGCCTGCGGTGCCGATGACCGTCGCGCCGAGATGCTTCGCCCACTGGCAGGCAATGAGCCCGATGCCGCCGGCAGCAGCGTGCATCAGGAGCGTCGTGTTCTGGTCGACCTTGTAGGTCCGGCGCAGGAGGTACTGCACGGTCATGCCCTGCAGCATCATGGCGGCGCCCGTCTCGTACGAGATCGCATCGGGGAGCTTCACGAGCTTGTCGGCAGGCGCAAGGCGCTCGCTGGCATAGGCGCCGATCGCACCAGCATAGGCAACTCGATCGCCGACCTTGAGATCGGTGACGCCCTCGCCGACAGCGGTCACCTCACCAGCGCCTTCGTTGCCCGGCGAGAAGGGCAGCGTCTGCGGATAGAGGCCCGTGCGCTGGTAGACGTCGATGAAGTTGACGCCGATCGCATGTTGCTTGAGTTTCACCTGACCGGCGCCGGGAGCACCGACCTCAACGGTTTCGTACTTGAGTGCGTCGGCGCCGCCGTGCTGGTGAACTCGAATGGCATGAGCCATGAGGTGCGTGCTCCCTGAATTGGATGAGGATTGATGTTGGGGCATATTGTGTGCCTGATCGGCACCTTAGCCCGAATTCCGGTACTCCGGTTACTGATTTGTGTTATTTCGACGGCGGCTGGTGATCAGATGGCCGTATTTGTAAGGCTTCAATTCGTCCGCGCGTACGCTACACACGAGGACCCTGCATGATTGCGTGCCGCCCGCTCGGGCGCATTTTTATACCAGTCTCGATGCTTGTGCTTGGCACCGTCCTTGGCTCCTGTGCAGCGATCAATCTGGAAACCGCAGCCACCGCTCAGCCGAGCGCGGACTGTGTCGACGACAGCCCGCCGTGCGTGGAGGCGCGGGGCGCGGCTCTCAAGCAGATGCTGGCCGACCCCAAGCGGAATTGGGTACGCGAGCCGGCGAACGCGCACTCCTATGCCGCGGGCGTACGACTTTTCGCTTTTCGCAGCCGCAAGCGCGAGCTGAGCTGTGATGAATTGGTGCTCGGCAAGCGCGAAGCCGATGGTGCACACGCGGCCCTGAACGGACCTTACTCCGGAGGCCTCAGCCCGGCGCAGAAATCGCGCGGCACGATGCTCGCGGCCGAGGTCTCGAAGGAGCTTGGCGCCGAGATGCGTCGGCGCGGCTGCCGGGTACGGGCTTAATCGGCGACGCCACTTCACACTTATCCCAGCGACACCGAGGCGCTTGAGCTTGAACCTGCAAGCCTGTACACGCTCGCGATCCCCTCTCTCCGCTTGCGGGGGGAAGGGAAAATTTCGGGGAGGGTGAATGGGACTGGAAGCTTATGCGGACGCTATCATCGCGTTCGTGAAGGAGCATCAGGCGTGGGCGGGGCCGGTCGTGTTCGTGCTCGCGTTTGGCGAGTCCCTGGCGTTCATCTCCCTCATTCTGCCCTTCTGGGCCATCCTGGTGACCATCGGCACGCTCATCGGCGCGAGCGGCGGCCTCGATTTTTGGTTCATCATGACCATGGCCGCGGTCGGCGCCGCGCTCGGCGACTGGTTCTCATACTGGCTCGGGCAGCACTACCACGAGCAGATCGCCCGTATGTGGCCCCTGCGGAACTACCCGGATCTCCTGCCCAAGGGGCACGCTTTCTTCGAGAAATACGGCGCCTGGGCCGTCGTTCTTGGCCGCTTCTCGGGCCCGCTCAGGGCGTCCGTGCCGCTGGTGGCAGGCATCGTCGAGATGCCGAAAGCGAAGTTCCAACTCGCCAACTGGTCCTCGGCCTTTCTCTGGGCGTTCGTCCTTTTGATGTTCGGCGACGTCATGGGGCAGGGCCTGAATTGGTTCCGCCAGTCCTTCGGCAGCGGCTGATCACCTCTCGGACATTCGAGTACTTGCGGCGGCGAGCGCGCTCCCTATAGTGCGCCGCAAATGCGCCCTGCGCCTGCAGGTCGCACTGCTGTCCCGCGCCTGTTCAGAGGTCGAGCTGTCATGTCATCCGCGCCTAAATCCGTGAAGAAGGTCGTGCTCGCCTATTCGGGCGGCCTCGATACCTCGATTATCCTGAAGTGGCTGCAGGAGGAATACGGCTGCGAGGTCGTGACCTTTACCGCCGACCTCGGCCAGGGCGAGGAACTCGGCCCTGCGCGCGAGAAAGCGCTCATGCTCGGCATCAAGCCCGAGAACATTTTCATCGAGGATCTGCGCGAGGAGTTCGTCCGCGATTTCGTATTCCCGATGTTCCGCGCGAACGCCGTTTATGAAGGTGTGTATCTGCTAGGCACGTCGATCGCGCGCCCGCTCATCAGCAAGGCGCAGATCGAGATCGCACGCAAGACGGGTGCCGATGCGGTCTGTCACGGCGCGACCGGCAAGGGCAATGATCAGGTGCGCTTCGAGCTGAGCTACTATGCGCTCGAGCCCGGCATCAAGATCATCGCGCCGTGGCGCGAGTGGACCTTCAAGAGCCGCACGGACCTTCTCGATTTCGCACGCAGCCACCAGATTCCCGTCGCCAAGGACAAGGAAGGCGAGGCGCCGTTCTCCGTCGACGCGAACCTCCTGCACTCGTCCTCCGAGGGCAAGGTGCTCGAGGATCCCGCGCAGAAGGCGCCGGAGATGGTCTATCAGCGCACCATCTCGCCCATGGCCGCGCCCGACAAGGTGACGACTATCAAGATCGGCTTCGCGAAGGGTGACGCCATCTCGCTCAACGGCAAGGCCATGAGCCCGGCGACGCTGCTGAAGGCGCTGAACGATCTCGGGCGCGACAACGGCATCGGCCGTCTCGATCTGGTCGAGAACCGCTTCGTCGGCATGAAGTCGCGCGGCATCTACGAGACGCCCGGCGGAACCATCCTGCTGGCTGCGCATCGTGCCATGGAGAGCATCACGCTCGACCGCGGCGCGGCACATCTCAAGGACGATCTGATGCCGCGCTATGCGGAGCTGATCTACTACGGCTTCTGGTTCAGTCCGGAGCGCGAGATGCTGCAGGCGCTGATCGACAAGAGTCAGGAGCACGTGGAGGGCGAGGTCACGCTCGATCTCTACAAGGGCAATGTGATCGTCACTGGCCGCGAAAGCCCGAAGTCGCTTTATTCCTCGACGCTCGTCAC
>JAEYYJ010000383.1 GCA_023430845.1 Pseudomonadota bacterium | reverse complement strand
TGGATCGCCGGCTTGATGATCGGTGCGGCGGCCAGCGCTGGCGTCGGGCTCATTCTGGTCGAATGGATCACACGACGCACGCGTCTGACGGAGGATGCGGCGATCGGTGCCGTGCTCGCAGTCTTCTTCGGCTTCGGCATCGTGCTCCTCACTGTGATCCAGTCACTCGAGACGGGCCGACAGGCCGGCATCTCCGGCTATCTCGTCGGCTCGACGGCCGGGATGCTGCGTAGCGAGGCCGAGACGATCGCCATAGCGGCATTCCTTTCAGGCGTAGCGATCTTCGCGCTGCGCCGTCCCTTCACGCTCGTCTGTTTCGACCAGGAATATGCTGCCGTCCGAGGCCTCAACGTCAAGGCAACGGACCTCGCCATGATGGGCCTGCTGCTCGCGATCACCGTGATCGGGCTCAAGGTTGCAGGGCTCGTACTCATCGTCGCCTTGACCATCATTCCGCCCGTTGCTGCGCGCTTCTGGACGGACCGTCCCGAGCCCATGGTGATCATCGCGGCAGGGCTTGGCGCAATCGCCGCCTACGTCGGTGCCGTGATCTCTTCGCTCGATCACGGCCTTCCGACCGGTGCCCTCATCGTTCTCGTCGCTTTTGCGCTCTTCATCGTCTCGCTGCTGCTGTCGCCGCGCCGCGGCCTGCTCGCCAGCGCATTGAAGCAGCGCGCCTTCCAGACGCTGGTGCATGAGCGGCAAGGGCTGACCGCGCTCGCGCGTGGCGAAACCATCTACGATGCCTTCACACTCAAGGTGCTGAAGCGCAAAGGCCTCATCCGAGCCGACGGCGTCGCAACTCCCGCGGGGCGGGGCGCGGCAACGGAAGTCATGCGGGACGAAGCCCGGTGGTCGCTCTACCGCAAACTCTTTCCCGATGATGCAGCGAACGTAGCCCACCATGGCATCGCTCCGATCACCGATACTCTTCCCGCCGACATCATCGCCGAACTCGATCGACGTCTAGCCCCACACAAGGTCGAGCCATGAGCAACGAGTTCGTCCAGCTCTCGCTTGTGCCGATGCTTATCGGCACCTTGGCCTGCATCGCCTGCGCGCTCGTCGGCAACTTCCTTGTGTTGCGCCGACAAAGCCTGATCGGTGACGCCGTCGCCCATGTGGCGCTTCCTGGCATCGTCGGTGCGTTTCTGATCACGGGTACGGTTGCCGCTGGTCCGATGCTCGTTGGCGCTGCGGTTGCAGCTATCGTTGCCGTATTGCTCATCGAGCTCATCCGAAGGATCGGCAAAGTCGAGCCCGGTGCAGCCATGGGCGTCGTTTTCACGACGATGTTCGCTGCCGGCGTTCTGCTGCTCGAGCGCTCGGACACGAGCAAGGTGCACCTCGATGTCGAGCATGCTCTTTACGGCAATCTCGAAAGCCTGATCTGGCTCGCCGGCGATAGCTGGGCATCTCTTCTCGATCCGGCAGCACTGGCCGAGCTTCCGCCGCAACTGCCGCGTCTTGCGATCGTCCTTCTGGTTGTCGCCGCCTTCATCATCGTGTTCTGGAAGGAACTGGTAATCGGCACGTTCGATGCGGCCTTTGCCGAGAGTATCGGCGCGCGTCCGACGCTGACGAGCTACGCGCTCATCGTCATGGTGGCGATCGCTGCGGTTGCAGCCTTCGACGCCGTCGGCTCCATCATCGTGATCGCAATGTTCATCTGCCCGCCCGCGGCCGCACGCCTCATGACCGACCGCATGGGACCGCAGATCACTTGGAGTGTCATATTTGCGGTGATTTCCGCCGTTCTCGGCTACATCCTTGCCGGTTACGGGCCACTCTGGTTCGGCGCCCGCTCGAGCGTCAGCGCCGCAGGCATGATCGCCACGGTGTCGGGCATCGTGCTTTTTTTCTGCTGCCTATTCGGACCGCGGCGCCGCGGCGTGAAGGTCGCCGCCAACCGCGCCTAGTGTCCCGGTTCCGAAGTTCGCCGCACCCCGATGCTCGTGTCACGAGCAAATTTCTCGATCGGCATCGCGTAGCTGTGATCGCTCGATCGTACGCAGCACGAAGCAACAACGGTCGACAAGTTGCAGGTCCATGATGCAATAACTCCGGGCGAAGGACGTCCTTGCCCGGAGTTACTCAGATCGCGACTCTCCTTACAAGCCGCTCACATCCACCACGGCGAGAGCGCAAGCCTCTCGCGCTCCTCCTCCCAGGCTTCGCGATCGGCCTCGGCGTCGATCTCTGTCTCAAGAGGCGGCGCGGGCCAGCCATAGGCTTGCAAGAGCTGAGTGCCGAGCTTCGTCAATCCTTCCTGCCACCACGCCGCAAAGCCGCGAAGCACATCAAGCAATCCGCTCATGTGGCCGCCTCCATTCTGGTTTGATCCAATCCTGAGATGGCTCTCCAACCGCGCTTGCCGATTCTTTCGATGTCGCGTGCGGCACGTTGTGCCGCCTGCGCGCTTGCAAAGATGTGTCCATCCAACGCATCGAATGCGCGCGCCGATGAGAAGAAGCGGAAGCCGCGCCCGCCCTCCTTGCGCACGACGATGCCGATGGTTTCACCAAGCGTATCCTCTACTGTGTAGCCTTCAGACATATTTGACCGTTCGCCCACGATGGCGGGGCGCCTCTGCTGTGTGAATTTTTGATTGGATGTTGCAGCTCACGACCTGCGCGGTGCGCAGGCGAGCATTCCTTTCAGCAACAACAGCAGCAGCAGCAGCACATGCTGCGGGTCCCAACGGACAGAGCGTGAACTTCAGTTGGCAGATTGATCATTTCAGAGCTCCTATAGATCAGGAGTTCGCAAGCTCTGCTCGCGAAACCTTAGCGTTTGATCACGCGGCGCAAGTCTCTTTGCTCCAAATCACCGCGGCCGGAACTGGCAAGAACCGACAATGCGAACATAAGGGGATTTCGTCTTCCACCAACGAAGTGTTTCTCAGATGCTTATGAAGCCTCTCGCAACATAGGCCGTGGTGGCGGCCGAAGGCCGCCTTGAAGTCAATCCGGGAAGTACTTGTTGGCCGGTCGTGGCAAACCGAGGTTCTCGCGCATCGTGCGCCCCTCGTACTCGGGGCGGAAATTGCCGCGCCGCTGCAGCTCGGGCACCACACGATCGACGAAGTCGTCGAGACCGGCTGGCAGATACGGGAACATGATATTGAAGCCGTCGCTGCCATCTTCGACGAGCCATTGCTCCATTTCGTCGGCAATGGTCTTGGGCGTTCCAACGAACGACAGGCCAGCGTAGCCGCCAAAGCGCTGAGCGAGCTGGCGCACCGTCAGGTTCTCGCGCTTGGCGAGCGCGATCGCACGCTCGCGACCACTCTTGCTCGCATTCGTTTCGAGAATATCGGGAAGCGGCCCATCCGGATCGAACTTCGTCGCATCATGCCCGATCGCAATCGAGAGCGATGCAATGGCGCTTTCATAGTGCACGAGGCTGTCGAGGTGCGCGCGCTTGGCCCGGGCCTCATCGACCGTATCACCGACGACCACCAATGCACCCGGAAGAATCTTCAGGTTGTCCCGCGGCCGTCCGACCGCATCCATGCGTCCCTTGACGTCGGCGTAAAAGCTCTTGCCGCCGGCCAGATTACCCGGCGCGGCGAAGATGACCTCGGCGGTTTCCGCTGCGAGCTGACGCCCCGCCTCGGACGCTCCCGCCTGCACGATCACCGGCCAACCCTGGATCGGTCGAGCGACATTGAGCGGCCCGCGTACGGAGAAGTACGGGCCCTTGTGATTGAGAACGTGCATCTTCTCCGAGTCGAAATATATGCCGCTTTCGACATCGCGGATGAAGGCATCGTCCGCCCAGCTGTCCCACAGTCCAGTGACCACATCGACAAACTCACGCCCGCGCTTGTAGCGGTCACCGTGCTCGACGTGCTCCTCGAGACCGAAATTCAGTGCCGCATCCGGATTTGAGGTCGTGACCACGTTCCAGCCAGCGCGACCGC
>JAEYYJ010000315.1 GCA_023430845.1 Pseudomonadota bacterium | reverse complement strand
AGCAGATCCGGCGCGATCTGCGCCTTGACCCGGAACATGAGCTTCTGCCGCTCTTCCTCAGTCTCAACCGTCTTGGGCGTGAACTGGGCGACGTTAGCCACAAAACTGATCTTTGCGGGAATCGGATATTGAGGCGCTGCATCCAGCACAATCCGCGCCTCCGAGCCGATCGCCAGGCGCCCTGCCTGCGCTGTTGGGAGGAAAAACGTCATGTGAACGTCGCCGAGGTCGACGAGATTGAGCACGCGGCCCCCAGCGGACAGCACCTCGCCTGGCTGTGCGACGCGGTACTGCACCCGGCCCGGGCGCGGTGACCGCAAGGTGCTGTCATTGATATCTGTCGCGATGCTCTCAAGAGCCGCCCGAGACGCGTCGACGGACGCTTCAGCATCAACGACCATGGCCTTGGCCGAGCTGATTGCAGCATCAGAGGCTGCCAGTTGCGCCTCAGCCGCGGCCACGCTCGCACGCCCAGCCTGCTCGGCAGCACGGTCATCATCCAGAACCTGCTGCGAGACGGTGTCGCGCTTCGCGAGTTCCTCCGAGCGTGCGAGTTTGCGCTTCGCCCCATCGAGCTGGGCTCTGCGCTGCTCGATCACTGCCGCTGCGGCTGTCCGTTCTGCTTCGCGCTGAGTAACGAGGCTGCGCGCGGTATCGATACCGATCTTGGCGCGCCTCAGCTGCGCTTCGGCCTGCCGGCGCTGCGCTTCGAGCTGATCCGTATCCATGCGCGCCAACACCTGACCAATCTCAACGAAGTCACCCTCATTGACGAGGATCTCCTTGATCCGGCCGGCGGTCTTCGTTGCAACGTCGATTTCGACCGCCTCAATCCGCCCATTGCCGCTGGCAATGCCGGCCGGCAACCCGCTCCCGGAAAACTTGCCCCAGGCCAGATAGATGGCGACGGCGGCAATCAGAGCGATCGCGATCGGAAGAGGGCGTGATGGAAGAGCGATCTTCATAAAAGGTGTCTTTCGCTTGAGCATCGCAAGGTGGCGCGGCAGGACATGCGCTATCGACTATAGATTTGGCGTGACGGCGTGACACGACCTTCAGGCCTGGTCTTTGATCTGCACGGATGCACTCGGAGAGACGACACCGTCCATTCAGCACGGCCAGAACCGTGCTTTCTTCGCAGCTTACGACTCCATGGCAATGTCGGACCGAAGGACTGAGCGCCGACTAATAACCCATGGCCGCGCCATCACCGCGGGGGTCCGCCCCTCCTTCAAAGAGCTGATGGGTTTGATCGATACGAATAGCCTGGGCATGTCCGAGCATACCGTCCCACTGTCCGACCATCTTCACCGGCTGGCCGCGTAGGCGCAGTTCGCGCGCCGTTTCATCGGGTATGCGCGATTCCAGCCACAGATCGTGGGATTCCATTCCCCATGTCCGGCCCATAAGCCAGCGCGGCGCTTCGATCGCCTGCTGGACGTCATAGCCGAAATCCACCAGCCGCGTCAGCATGGCTGCCTGGGTCTGCGGTTGGCCTTCTCCGCCCATGGAGCCATAGGCCAGGACCGGCTTTCCATCCTTCATCAGCATGGCCGGAATGATCGTGTGGAACGTGCGCTTGCCCGGTTCCAGGCGGTTTGGATGGTTCTCGTCGAGCGAGAAGAACGAGCCGCGATTCTGGAGGATTACGCCGGTGTCGCCACCCATCACCGCCGCGCCGAAATCGTGATAGATGGATTGTATCATCGAGACGACCAGGCCGTCAGCATCTGCCGTGCACAGGTAAATCGTACCGCCGTCGGGACTGCGCTTGTCGAAGGTGGTGCCATACCGTAGCCCGGGCTCCAACTGCTGATGTCCCAGTGCCCGCTCGCGGGAAATCAATGCGCGGCGCTCATCGGCGTAGGCCGTCGAAAGCAGGCGCTCGAGCGGAATGTCGACAAAATCCGGATCTGTGAGCCATTCATCGCGGTCAGCGAAGGCAACCTTCACCGCCTCGACAATGTGGTGGTAGTAGTCGGCCGTTCCCTCCCCCCAACTCTTGACATCAAAACCTTCGAGCAGGTTCAGGATCTGCAACGCTGCAAAACCTTGCGTGCTCGGCGGCATCTGAAAAACATCATGCCCTCGATAAGACGTCGAGATGGGGTCCACCCACCGTGCTTCATAACTCGCGAAGTCTTCCGGCGTCAGCGGCGAGCCGCCCGGGGAGATCGCCTCGCAGATGCGCCGGGCGATCGCGCCTTCGTAAAAGCCAGCCCTGGCTCCCGAGGTCGCCAGTTCGGCGAACGTGTCGGCCAGCCCGGCTTGACTGATACGGGCCCCTTCCCGTTTCGGTTTGCCGCCGGGGAGATAAACATCCGCCATGGCCTTGTCGCGGGCGAGGATGGGCGCGTCCTGCGCGGTCCAGTCGGCGAGCGATCGGGTGATGGCGACCCCGTTGCGGGCGTAATCGATGGCATCGGCGAAAAGCTGATCCCAGGGCAGCTTTCCGAAGCGTTCGTGCGCGCGCCGCCAGCCGTCGACCGCGCCCGGTGTGTTCAACGCAGCGAGCGGCCCGCGTGCGGGGATTTGCTCCGTGATGCCGCGCAATTGATAATAGGCGCGTGTTGCCGCCTTCGCCGAAGGACCACTGGCGTCCAGCGCCTGCACGCCGTCAACCTTAGGGCCTGCAATCAGCCAGAAACCATCGCCGCCCAGTCCCGCCATGTGGGGATAGGCCACACATAGGGTGGCATTGGCAGCAATGGCCGCGTCGACGGCGCTGCCGCCGCGCCGCAAGGCATCCAGTCCCGAGGCCGATGCAAGATAGTGGGGCGTGGACACCATGCCGCGCGACGCGAGAACGGGAGGGCGACCTGTACGGGGTCCATTGGAATGGCTCATGTGTCTACTCCTTGACGGTCGAACGGCCGGCTATGAGCCGGCTAGCCTGAACTTTCCTGCGAGAAGAACACCCGCTGCACCGGGGGAATCATGGCGCCCAGCAAAAGCGCTGCCAAACCGACCCACCAAAGGACGTCGGGCCCCGCCGTCGTTCCGGCGCTGATGAGGGGAAAGGAAATGAGCAGCAGGACAAAGGATACGCTGAGGTAGACGACGCGGTTCTTGAACAGCCTCTGCATGGCGCTCTCCTCAGGCCGCGAACATGACGAGCAAGACGGTCGCAACGCCGGTCAGAAGAAACGCTGCAATGGTCCAGGGCATCGTCTTGCGCATGATCTCGCCTTCCTTGCCGCTGATGCCGGCCGTGCTCGCGCCCATGACGATATTGGCCGGCGCAATGGCATTCCCGATCGCGCCGCCCGCACTCTGCGCGGCCAGGATGGTCGCTTCCGGCAGCTCCTTCAGCCGCGCAATGGTGATCTGGAGATCGGAGAACAGCACATTGGACGACGTGCTGCTCGATGTGGCAAAGGCGCCGATGACGCCGATGCCGTTGGAGAGGAAAGCGAAGGCGTAGGCGGGCGCGGCCGCCGAGATGCCGAGCGCCAGCACTTCGTTCTGGCCAGAATGGTTCATCATCGAGGCCATAATCAGGAAGGTGATGATGGGGACAGAGGCGGGAACGGCGGTTTCGATCAGCCCTCCGAGAATGCTCGTCGCGCCGCGCTGCGCGGCCTGCGCCCATGCAGAGAAATAACCCCGGGACTGGAAGATGATCCAGGTGATGAACGCCGTGAGAAGAAGCCCCGCGCCGGGATGGGTCAGTGGCCGGAGCGCAGAATAAGCGTCAGTGCCGTCGACGGATAACCCATATCCCGTCGATACCGTGGGGAATGGCAGGCCGAACGAGAAGGCTGCAAGAGCATTGCGCAAGGGGTCGATCAGCGAGGTGCTCACTGCGACAACGCTCAGCAGGATATAGGGCAGGAAGGCCATCGCCGTGCCCATGGGCGGCGCCTTATCCTCGGAAGCGTCCACGGTGCCGGTCAGCATCGCCGGCCGATCCTCGATCGATGGGGCCGGAAGAGCGTAGCGCTCCCAGCGCGAGAGCGGGAACAGGGCGAGCAGGGCCGCCGTGGCCGGCAGGAAGGCTGCCAGGACGGGATCGATCATCACGGCAACCATCTGACCAAGACCCTGGATGGCGGCAATGATCAGAACGAGCGGCCACCCATGGCGGATCGCTGCCCAGCGGCCATACATCCAGACGACCGTAAATCCGCCAAGGACGGTCTGAATGACGACCAGGCCAGCGGTTTGATAGGCCGTTGCCAACGTGGTCGCCTGATCAATATCCACCACTTGCAGGGTCGCCAGCCAGCCTGCGCCCAGCGTTCCGTAAAACTTGGCCCAGATGTGCGCAATGATGGGAATGGCAACGGCATAGATGGGCTTGAGCCCAAAGGCGACCAGCAAAGGTGCAACGATCGCGATCGGCGTTCCGAAACCGTCGATGCCCTGCAGGAAGGACGCAAAGACCCATCCGAGTGCGACGACGATGAACAACTCGTTCTGACTCATGCGGGTGATGCCTTGCCGCATGGCCTCATAGCCGCCCGACTTGTCCATGATCTGGTAGAGAAGAAGCGCGGGCCAGATCACGAGCAGAATGAAGATTGCGTCCCACACACCCTTGGCGCCGGCAACGGCAAGGGTCTCAAGCGGCGTTTTGAAAGCCAGAAGCGCGACGGCGGCCGCCACGAAAACCCCGAACGCACCTGCCTGCTGCGCGGTCCATCGGAGCTGGATCAACAAAAATGCGAGCGCAACGACGGGCAAGACCGAGAGGGACCAGTGCCAAATATCAACTGGCAATTGCATGGTATTGCTTTCTCCGCCGATGCTTTTGCAGCCTCGAGATAACGCTGCATATTCATGGACCGCAGCCAGGTACGCGCGCGTCGCGATAAACCTCGGCCATTTTTGCCCGCTTCCCTTGGGACGCAACCTAAAACACGCTGAGCGGATCTCCTGAAAGCTCGCGTTCGACAGTCTGTTTCAGGACGCTAGCGTCACAATGTGACAGCAGGATCAGCTGTCTGATCGGGGTTCCGTGGTCTTGCCGTCGAAATGCTCATGCGCAACCTCGGCGTCCGCCTTGGTCGCATGGACGGTTGCGTCGATATGCTCCGGCGGCGCATACAGCGTGTAGAGCTTCAATGGCTTGTCGCCGGTGTTCCTTATGTTGTGGCGCGCACCAGCAGGCACGATGATCGCCATGTCGGATTTGATCGCGGTGGCTTTGCCGTCGATGACGACTTCGCCCCTTCCCTTCTCGACACGAAAGAACTGGTCGGTGCCGGTGTGGACTTCTTCGCCGATGTCATCACCAGGCTGGAGCGCCATCAGGACGAGCTGCAGCTTCTGCCCGCTGTAGAGTACGCGGCGAAAGTTCTTGTTGGCCTCGGTCAGCTCCTCGATGTCGTCGATAAAACCCTTCATGGTGTGCTTCTTCCTGTTACTCAGATTCTTTGCCATGGTCCCGCATCTGCAATGACGACGCATTGATCCGTGTCATGGCGACGGGCTCCATGAGGCGGCAGCGCCCCGGCAGGCGAGCGTGGCGAAGCTACGGTTAAGTTCAGTCGAATGCGGCACGGCCAGCGCCCCGCACCGGCATCCCTCCTTTGCCCTGGCCGGCACGGCGAGCGCCCGCAAGCACTCGTCAGCCCCGAGCGCCAAGCGATCATGCCGCGCCACGGCCAGCAGAAGCGACGCGTCCATTCATGACGACGGCGCCATATTGGCGAGCACGCGGGCCGTTCATCGGCAGCGTTTCCTTTCCGCCCACCGACAGCGCCAATAGAGGAATTGCTTCCTCCTCGATTGGCTCAAGAGAGCAGATCTGACAGCAGCGATGGGACCAGCCGCCCGCACACGCAGGCTCAGGCGGCAGTTTCACCACCGCAAGAGACGGCAGCCATGCTCATCCATTTCGCTACGCAATAGCGCGTCACGCTCGTCGGGCCGCCAGCGCTCGAGAGAACGACAACCCGACCTATCGGACAGCGGTCCTGACGGCGCAGTAACACGCAACATTTCGCTTCATCGTGGTACCTCCGTGGTACCTCGAAAGCGGTGCGCTGTGGCTGGTCAGTCGCTAAGTCTTTGATTTAATGGTCGGAGCGAGAGGATTTGAACCTCCGACCCCCAGTCCCCCAGCAAGGAGCAAGCGCGACGCCCTGCGTTCCGCTGCGACAGCCTGCGAGTCAAAGGCGGCATTTGTACTCGGTTGTTCTGACTAGACCTCCAGAACGCTGTGTGCGTAGAGTTGCAGATGCTCGCTCTTGAGCAGTTCCGCTCACGTTCCGCGTACGAGTATCTCATGGCCAAGATCACCGAAGGGTTTGCACAACGCATAGC
>JAEYYJ010000310.1 GCA_023430845.1 Pseudomonadota bacterium | reverse complement strand
TCATTGAGTTTCGGTGTGCTTGGGGGCTGGAATGACCATTGAAGTTAATCAAACACCCGCGCACGTCGGCTTGCGACGCTCGCTCACCTTGTGGCCACTCCTCTTGTACGGGCTCGCCGTCATCGTGGGCGCGGGCATCTTTGTTGCGATCGCTTCTGTCATCGAGCGCGTTGGTCCGGCAGCACCTCTGTCCTTCTTGCTCGCCGGCATCACGGCGGGCCTGACAGGCTTATGCTACGCCGAACTGTCCAGCCGCTTCCCGGAAGCGGCCGGCGCCGTCGCCTTTGTCAAGGAGGGTTTTGGTTCCGACCGTGCTGCACAGATCACCGGTGTGGCGCTGACATTAGCGGTGGCGGTCGCCGCCGCCTCAATTGCAAGCGGCGCCGTGCATTATCTTTCCGTCTTCATCCGTCTGCCGCCGGCAGCCCTGATCGCGCTCTTGGTCATTGCCTTCACCTTGCTCGCCATTGCCGGCGTGCGGGAGAGCGCCATGTTCGCAGCCGTGATCGGTACGCTTGAGATCTTGGGCCTCGTCATCGCCGCGTGGGCGGGATTTCTCGCCGCGCCGAGCTTCGATGTCGCGGCCATGTTGCCGTCGAACCTTGCTGCGTGGCAGGGCGTCGTTGCCGGCGCCTTCATCGCATTCTTCGCCTTTATCGGCTTTGAAAGCCTCGTGAACATGGCGGAGGAGACCGAGAACCCGCGTCGCACCGTACCTTATGCCATTATCGGCGCGATCCTGGTGAGCACGCTTCTGTATGTCGTGGTCGCGGCATCGCTTGTATTTTCCGGCCGCGGCGGCGAGAGCCCGCTGCTCGATCTGTTTCAAGGCTCTTATGCGACGCTGTTCGCTGCGGTCGGTGCGTTGGCGGTCGCCAATGGGGTCCTGGTCGAGATCATGATGCTGGCGCGGCTGTTCTACGGCATGGCGCAACGCCAGCAGCTGCCAGCCGTTCTCGGCCTCGTCAATCCGCGCACGCGAACGCCAGTGGAGGCCACGGTGATGGCGGGCGGCATCGTACTGGTTACGGCTCTTCTCATGCCGTTCGAACACCTTCTGGCGTTGGCGAACGCTTTGACGCTCGGCGTTTTTGCGGCCGTCGACATCGCACTTTGGCGCATACAGGGGCGGCGGCCGGCCGGTGAAGGCATCTTCGCGGTGCCGCGGTGGGTGCCGCTTGCCGGCGCGGTTCTTTCGGTTGGGATGATTGCGGCGGCGACCGTTTCGTGACGCGACGACAACGCTGATCCGATCAGATTAACGCCTCCCTTTCGGGCGTTCTTCGAACGTGGTTGAAAATTGCGACACGGCATGCGTCTTCATGCGACTGTTGTCGAAGAACAATTTGACTGGCAAAGATGGAAATGAGCGACCGTACCGCCGAGCGGATCAGCATCGTACTCAGTGCGCTAACCCTCGTCGGGATCGTGGTCGGTTTCGCTGCACCGTACCTGGACGCCGCCAGTCTCGGGGCGGTCGGTTTTGGCCTCGTCTATATCGCCGGAGGGCTTCCGGCGGCCAGGCGTGCGCTGGTCGAGCTTTGGCGCGAGCGCACTCTTGATATCGATCTTCTGATGGTCATTGCGGCGCTTGCTGCGGCCGCTGTGGGTGCACCCGCGGAAGGCGCGGTCCTGCTGTTCCTGTTCAGCATCTCGACAACGTTGGAAACGCTGGCCATGGGCCGTGCGCGGCGCGAGGTCGAAGCGCTTCTGGCGCTCAGACCCGAGACAGCGCTGCGCAAGGCCGCGTCGGGCGATATCGAGGAGGTCAAGATCGCAGCGCTTGACGTGGGAGACGTGCTGGTCGTCCGGCCGGGCGCCAAGATCCCCGTCGATGGGATCATCCTCACGGGCGACGGCCATCTCGATGAGTCGACTGTCACCGGTGAATCGATGCCGGTACGCAAAGCGGCCGGTGCGAAAGTATTCGAGGCCACCGTCAACCACAGTGCGGTTCTGGAGATGCGCGTCACCGCCACGTCTAGTGACAGCACCGTCGCGCGCATGATCAAGCTGGTGACGGAGGCGCAAGCCGCGCGTGCGCCGTCGGAACGGTTCAGCGCCTGGTTCGGCCAACGCTACACCGTGGCCGTGCTGGTGGGTTCAAGCGTGATTCTGGGCGTGCTCTTGGGCCTGGGCCGGGAATGGCAGGACGCGATCTACCGCGCAGCCGTCATCCTGGTTGCAGCCAGCCCCTGCGCGATCGTCATCAGCGTTCCGGCAGCTATTCTCTCCGCTCTCTCGGCCTCGGCGCGCGGCGGCGTGCTGTTCAAGGGCGGAGCGGCGCTCGAGAGTTTTGCCGCGGTCACCCAGTTCGCGTTCGACAAGACCGGAACATTGACCACCGGCCAGCCTGAGGTGACCGCTATCGTGTCGCCGACGATGCCGGAGAGCGAGTTCATCAGGCTGTTGGCGGGACTGGAGGCGCATTCTGAACATGGCATCGCCGCCGCGGTTCGCCGCGAAGCTGAGCGGCGGGCACTCACGCCCGCCACCATGTCCGATGTGACCGCGCATCCGAGCGAGGGCATCACGGGGCGCGATCCGGCGGGCGAGATCTGGGCGGGCAATCCACGCATGGTGGCGCGCATGGGCGGCGATGTCACGGACTCTGCGTTCAAGGACATGACGGGCGGGGCGGAGACCGTCATCTGGATGGGACGCGGTTCTGAGGTTCTCGGGGCCGTCACGGTCGCCGACGCCATCCGGAACACGTCGCGCGACGCGCTCGTTTCATTACGAGAGGCGGGAATTACCCGGATCACGATGATGACGGGTGATCGGCGGCCTGTCGCCCTGCGTGTTGGCAAGGAACTCGGCCTGTCCGCGGAGGATATCGAGGCGGATCTGCTGCCGCACGACAAGGTGCGCCTTGTCGATGCCATGACGCGCACGGGGAAGGTTGCGTTTGTCGGCGATGGCGTCAACGATGCGGCGGCCCTGGCCAGGGCGGATGTGGGCATCGCCATGGGGGCGGCCGGCAGCGAAGTGGCGGTTCAGGCCGCTGATGTCGCCTTGCTGTCGGAGGACATGGCGCGGTTGGCGTCCGCGCACAGGCTTGCGCGGCGCACGGCGCGTATCATTCGCCAAAATTTGACCTTCGCGATCGGCGCGATGTTGGTGCTGGTGTCCGGCGCGCTGTTCTTCGATCTGCCGTTGCCGCTAGCTGTCGTCGGCCATGAGGGCGGCACGGTTCTGGTCGTGCTCAATGGTCTGCGCCTGCTTTTCGACCCGATCCGATCTGTCGAACGACCATTCACTGCGCCGGCGGCGGCAGAGGCACCCGACGCGCAGATACACGAAACGCGAAACCTGCAACACGCTCCCCGCTCTGCATCCGACGCCATTCGCAATTGACGCGCCGCATCAGTGTCGCTGCGAAAGTGTGCCGGGAAAAGTTGGTATGGATGGCGGGTATTTTCCGATACGTCGTAACGGGTGTGAAAGAGCCGTAGTAGTCGCATTGTGATCGATCCCGGATTTCACCGCGCTATTTCATTTCGATCATGATGACGTGCGTGGGTGAGCGGGAATGCTGCCGCGGGGCTCGCTCACCCCTTGCATGGGCGCTAGAAATATTCCGCAATCGAACGTGATTCCTCGCCTTCGTCGCGCCTCATAAACGCCCTTCTTTCGTGACGGCGCCGCGGCCGAATGCTTCGTGGTGAAGCCTTTTTTGGGTGGGCGGAGAACGGGCCAATGCGTGGGCGTAACGTCGTCAATCCTGAAGCCATCGATGAGTTTATCGCGCTGTCGGCGTGCCCGCGTCGCTCGCTGCCGTTCGAACTAGCGCTAAACGCTCTGCGGCGACCCTTGCGCAATGAAGAGGCGCTCTATTCACCGGTCATGGTGCGCCCGGACAATGCACCGCCCTGGATCACCCCGGAGCAGATTGCGTCAGGCAAACTTTACGCCTTCGATTTCGCGCGCTGCGACTACGCTATGATGATCGATATCCAGCATGTCATGCGGTGGCTGCAGCGCGGTCATTTACGCAAGGAGATGAGTGCGCGCGAACGCCGGAAATGGGAAAAGAGCCTCGGCCATATCCGCACACTTGAGGAGGCCATTCAGAGCGCGACGCGTCAGCTCGCGGCCTGGGGCGAGAGGGATCTGCGCGTTCATCGAAGAGAGCGGAGATTAGTGATGCGACGACGCATCATCAAAACCCCGGCTCCGTTCGCCGCGCAGATTGCCCAAGGTCAGATTGTCGAACGCATGAGGCTGCCTTGGGGTGCCTGCTGGTATCAGCTGGCAACGCCAGACGCACTGGCCATTGAGGCCGAGGAGATGAGCCACTGCGTCGGAAACCACGAGTATGCCGCGCAACTTGGCAGTGGCTCTGCAGTTTTCTACTCCCTGAGGAGCGAGGATATCTCGCTGCGTCTAACGCTCATGGTCATGCGCGATGGGCCGTTCGCGGCGCGCGGCGTCCAAAATCGCGCGCTCAACGAACAGGACAGGCGCCGCATTGCGCACTTCCTAAAGACAGAAAAGCCATTCGGCATCGCCGCGGGGAAGGCTGCAGACCCTGTTGAGCAGGCGTTTATCCAGCAACCAAAGATCCTGCGGCGCTCATCGGTGCTCGCACAAGACCTGACTCGGTTGCACGAGAAGATCAATGAGTGGCGCGCTCAAAAGGGGAAGCCACCGCGCCCGTTCTGGAGCGGCTGGCGCATTGTCGATGATTGATCGGCGTCAAGCAGATCACGGTCCCGGCATGCGCGGCGTGGTGAAGGTAGGGCTGGTTGCATGAAGGCGTGCACGATGACGGCAAGTGTCCCACTCAACATCATCAACCCGGAGGCGATTGAGGCCTTCATCCGGGGGCTTGGAAATTATCTGCCCGAGGACAACGTGCCTGAGTATGAGGGTTGGGCGATGGCCGCACTCAAACCGGTGATCTGTTCGTGCCCAGGGCTGTTTCAGCCGGCGAGCGAATTACCGGACGACGCTCCCGATTGGCTGACGCCTGAGAAGTTGGCGCAGGGTCCATTTCATCGTTTTGCACCAAGCGATGGGGACGCGTGCTTTCGCGATCTCGCGCGCATCGCGTGGTTGTCGCTGTGGCTGAATGTGGCCTTCATGGGTCATGTGCATCTTCGGGCGAGAGCGCTTCCACCCTCGTGGTTCCGCGGGCTGCGGCATATCCGCAATCTGGAAGACGCTGTGGTCCGGGCGCGCCGTGACCTCAAAGCGTGGGCGAAGGACGGGCCAGACAGGCCCTTTTCCCGTTGGTGCGATGTGAGAGGGTTGGTGGCGAGCGGGGCCATGGAGGTCCGTGCTGTGCGGCCGGACAGCGGGTTCATCTGGTATGAATTGATGACGCCCTTGGCATTGCAAGCAGAGGCCACGCGCATGGCGCATTGCCTGTACCGCTCGAGCTATAGCGCAGAGCTGCAAGCGGGCACCGCGCGCTTCTTCTCCTTCAGAAAGCCGGATGGAACGGCTCACCTTACTTTGCGCGTGCCGGAGGACGGCCCGTGGGAAGCCTATCGCCGCCGCAACCTGCCCGCGCGGGCGGACGACCTCGAGGCGGCGCGGGCCTTGTTGGCCGAGATCACAGCCAGCAGCGCGCCGCGTGCGCATACCGCGCCCGCTGCGCCACACGACGAAGGTCAATGGGATCGCGCGCGGGCCTTCACCTCATTGGTTTGGGATCTGCAGGCGCGCGATGAAGAATTGACCCGCCGGGAGTATCAATCCGAAGATAAAATCCAACGGTTCATTGAGGAATGGCTTGCAGGGCCCGGCGACGATCTCGAAGAGCTGTTGGTTCAGCTGAGGGAGGAACTGGGAGCGCCGCCTATGGACGATCTGGACGGTGAGGAGGAAGGCGATCCGGACATCGACAGCAAGGCTTATCACCTGGTGGAGGAGGCGATCACCGACATGGGGCCGACGTGGCTCAATTTTCAGCGCGTCAGGCGATGGTGCTGGAGCTACACGTCCTATGATGGATATGACGCCCTGTTCACGACGTTTCGCGACATGCTCAGCGACGATGAGTATGAAGACTTTCGGCGCGAGGCGCTGAAATGCTGGGATGCTGACGTCGTGCGGAATTGGTTTCCGGACGAAGAACCGGATTTGGCTCGTCTGGATCACGAAAACGCGTAAAGCCCATTTTCCCTGACGGATGCCCATGCCTGATTCAGATAACGGCCTGATGGGGCGAGGAACGTCTGATCCGCAATTCAATGCCAACATCTGAGGGCGTGACGCATGCCTGCCGATCCGGGCGGCATGCTGAGGCGACAGGCCTCCGCTTGAGCGCAGCCACCATGTTCCATGGTTTTGGAGCCTGCCCGTCGCGCGCTTGGACTTCGGGGCCGGGCGCGAAAGCGGGGCAGGCAAGGCCGGGCGCAGCCCGCCCGCGAGGGTCGCCTTGCCGGCGCCGCGCGCCCGGCGCGCTCGCAACAAGCGCGCTGCGGCCAGGGCGCCATTCCGCCATGGTTTTGGTGAGTCCCCGAGCGCGTATCAGGCTGCAGATCGCACGATCAAGACAAAAGGTTGCCTGTGGTCAGAACGGTGGCCAGAACGCTCGCAAGACATCTGTGGCCGGCGAGGCCGGCCACAGAGAGCGCCGCTCAGGGCGCCGGCTGTAGGCCCTTGAGATAAGCAACGGCGGCCGAGGCCTTGGCGGCTGCGGTGAAGATGGCTTTGGGATCGTTCCTAATCAGCTGCAACCAATGGGCGATGTACTGGGCGTGATCGGGGCGCGTGTCCTGGGTGACGCCGATTTCCGCGCAGAGTATGGCGGCGCCGATTTCGGCGACCAGTTCTTCGGCTGCATAGGCTTCGCCGCCGAAGCGCCTGTCGAGCTGACGATCGCAGCGGTCCTTGTGCATGGTCCAATGCGTGAGCTCGTGCAGGAGGACGGCAAAGTAGGATTGATCGCGAGTCATGGTCTCAGTGCCGGTGAAGAGACCTTCATCGGGCATCTGAATGTGATCGGTGGCGGGACGATAATACGCGCGATCACCACCATGTTCGATGCAGGCGCGCGATGCCGCAATGAAGCGATCGGCGGCGGCCATGCGTTCTATGGGCCCGAGCAGCGGCGGGCCCTCGGGAGCCGTAAAGCCTTCCACTTCGGCGGCATTGAAGACGCAGGAGGCGCGCGCCACGCGGCGCTTGCCGTCGTCGGCCTCGTCATCGGGTGTGCGTTCGACGTCGTATTCCTTGTAGAAGATAACGAGCTCGGCCTTGGCGCCTTTGCGCACCTGACAGCCGGCCTCACGCCATTGCTTGAAGGTGGCCCAGTGGGGTGATGTGAAGCCGCGCATTTCGGCGGCGACCCAGAGGTTCACGACATTGATGCCGTTGTAGGCCTTTTGCGAGATGGCATTAAGCGGCATCCAGAGCGGCGGCGCAGCGCGACGCCAGGGCAATTGCGGTTTGCCGGGATCGGCTTCGATGGCGGCAATGAGACGCTGCGTGATCTCGGCGTGCAGATCGCGGCGCGGCTTTCTGGTCTGGGTGTCGGTGTGGGTGCTCATGGTCGTGATCCTCCGGTGCACGAGCCGCCCGGGATTGGGCGGTTTCGATGCGCACCGAAGGCGCGGGGGGATGAGCGGGCGCGGAACTGCAGCGCGCGAGCGCAAGGCGGCCTGCGCAGCAGAGTCCGATGGCGCAGCCATTGCAGAGCCCGCGCGCCCGCGCAGGTGTGGGCATTTTGAGAAACCGCAAAACGCGGTGCGTGCACGGGAGGAGGGACCAGTCACAGCCGACGCCGCGGACAGCGATCGCTCAGGCTGTGCACTTCAGGGGATGGCGCAAGGCGGCCTTGCCGCGATGGCCGCAAACGGACTTTCGTCGAGGCTCAGGTCGAGCCGCGGCTGCGCGGAGCGCAGCCGCATGATCTTGAGCTAAAGGAATATTGCCGAACTGCTAGAACCCATACTGCTCGCGCGCGTACTTTCCGAGCCCGATGGCATCGAGACGGCTCAGCGGCGCGAGGAACGTGACCTGAATGACGCCCGGCGCGCGCCCGATCTCGATGGCGCCGTTCACCGTGGCGCGGTTGCGCACTTCCGGAACTGTTATGCCGAGCAGTTTGGCGGCCCGCTCAAGGCCATTGTCGATGGCGATGTTGAGCGTCGCCCCGGTCCCGATCACCGAGATGGGTGCCAGTTCCTCGACGGTCTCCATGCCCCAAGACTTGGCGAGCTGTGCAGCGCGTGCCCGCTCGGCGGCGGAGAAGGGTTTGGCCAGGGGCGGAAGATCATCGAGCAGCGGGAAAAGAACAGGTCCGTCGATCGGAAAGTTCTTCAGAACCTCGACCTGAAGAGTGACGCTGCCGGAAACGTCCATCGTGTGTCCGGCAATCTCGCCATCCCCCTGGGCAGCGTGCATATCGCCCATATAGACACCGGCTCCCTTCACCTTCACCGGCGCGATCAGGATGGCGCCGGGACGCACGGCATCGATGTCCATGTGCCCGTCTGTCTTGTGCTCTGCGAGTTGTTCGGCCGTGATCGCGTAGGCATGAGGCGCTCCGACCAGGAATGCACCGAAGTCGCCGGCATTGTGCGAGTCGGGCATCGCGATCGACGGCATCGTGCCGAGCTGCCCGAGGAAGGGCCGCATCC
>JAEYYJ010000302.1 GCA_023430845.1 Pseudomonadota bacterium | reverse complement strand
CGGACGAGGTCGCTGCCGTCTGCAACCGCCTCGTAAAAATTCCCATGGCAGGCAAGCTCGACTCGCTCAACCTCGCCGTCGCCACAGCGCTCATGCTGTACGAGGTGAAGCGGGAGGCGTTGAAGCTTTGAGGCATGTGCCGACGCCTACACTTGCCCCTCTCCCCGTGAGCACGGGGAGAAGGGACACGTTGCGCACGCGGCGACCCGGTCACTTCTACTCAAGCCACCTTATCCATCGTCTCCAGTTCGTCGATCATGCCTTCGATGACGGAGAGACCTTTCGCCCAGAAATTCGGGTCCGCGGCATTGAGACCGAAGGGCGCAAGCAGCTCGGTGTGATGCTTCGAACCACCAGCCTTGAGCATGTCGAAGTACTTCTCGACGAAGCCCGGATGCGCCTCCCGGTAGAGCCCATACAGCGAGTTCACGAGACAGTCGCCGAACGCGTAGGCATAAACGTAAAACGGCGAATGAATGAAATGCGGGATGTACGACCAGTAGACTTCGTATCCCGGCTTCAGATCGATGGCTGGTCCGAGGCTCTCGCCCTGCACCGACATCCACAGCTCGGCAATCTTGTCCGACGTTAGCTCGCCCTCGCGACGCGCCTCATGCACCTTGCGCTCGAATGAATAGAACGCGATCTGGCGCACGACCGTATTGATCATGTCCTCGACCTTCTGCGCCATCAGCGCTTTCTTTTCGCGCGGATTGGTCGTGGCCGCGAGCAGCGCGCGGAAGGTCAGCATCTCGCCGAATACGGAGGCCGTTTCCGCAAGCGTCAGCGGCGTCGGCGCGAGCAGTGCGCCCTGTGGCGCGGCCAGAACCTGATGCACACCATGGCCAAGCTCGTGTGCGAGCGTCATCACATCCCGCGGCTTGCCTTGGTAGTTCAGCAGCACATAAGGATGCGCCGAGGGCGTCGTCGGGTGTGAGAACGCGCCAGAAGCCTTGCCTTCGCGCACGGGTGCATCGATCCAGCCCTTTTTGAAGAAGGGGAGTGCGATCTCCGCCATGCGCGGCGAGAAGCCGGCGTAGGCATCGAGCACGATCTTCTCGGCATCCTTCCACGTGTAGACTTGGTCGGGTTTGTCGGGCAGCGGCGCGTTGCGATCCCAATGGGCGAGCTTATCCATGCCGAGCCAGCGCGCCTTCATGGCATAGTAACGATGCGAGATGCGCGGATAGGCGTCGCGCACGGCGCTCACGAGCGCGTTCACGACCTCTGCTTCCACGCGGTTCGCAAGATGCCGCGAGTCCGCGACATCCTTATAGCCGCGCCAGCGGTCGGAGATTTCCTTGTCCTTGGCGAGCGTATTCGTGATCAGCGTGAAGAGGCGAATGTTCTCCTTGAACACCTTCGCAAGCGCCTCCGCCGCCTTTTGACGGCGCGAGGACTCGGGGTGCATGAGGAGGTTCAGCGTCGGCTCGAGGCTCAGGGGCTTCGGCTCGCCCTCCACATCGAAGCGCAGTGCCGTCATCGTCTCGTTGAATAGGCGGTCCCAGGCAGCCCGCGAGGTCGCCGCCTTCTCGACGAAGAGGCGCTCCAGTTGCTCGTCGAGCTGATAGGGCTTTTCCTTGCGCAGATCCGCGAACCACGGAGCATAACGCGCAAGCTCGGGATGCTGGAGCGCCGCATCGAGCGTCGCGTCATCGATCTGGTTGAGCTCGAGCTCGAAGAAGACCAGCTCCGTCGAGATCGCCGTGATCTTCGACTGCATATCGCCGAAGAACTTCGCGCGATCACCGTCCGACGTATCGGCGTAGTAGCGCAGGCCCGCATAGGACGCGATCCGGCCAATTACGTCGGAAAGTTTCTCGTAGGCCTTCACCGCCTCGGCGAGCGCCGCGCCATCGCCGGCGAGCGCCGCGAGCTTGCCCTGGTAATCAGCGCGCATGCGGGCAGCCTCATCGGCGGCCCACTTATAGTCTCGCGTCAGCTCGGGCGCGTCGGTCGCAGGATAGAGGTCGCCGAGGTCCCATTCGGGCATCGTGCCGAGGGCGGCGTCGCTGGTGCTCATGAGCGGTCTCCCGAATCTGGTTGCCGTCTTGAATTGCACCATTGGCGCAATGCACGGCGCTGGCAAGGCAAGGCCGGGGACAACGGGAGGGGCGCGGCATTCTGGCCTGATCCGGGGACCGCGCTCAATTCGAGTTGTATTTCAATCGCCTCGACCGCAGCTCGGCGTGACGGGATCGAGGTGACGCGGAAAAAATTCAAAAGCGATCGTTTCGCAACGATCCGTTTACTCCACTCGGGCACTCTCGGCCCCGTGAGTAAGCCGCGTCTGAGGAACTGTTCGAAATTGGGGCCCTGCCCGCGAACGATCCGCCTGAACGGCCTACATGTCCCGTATTTTGTTGCGTGAGTATGCCCTCATGTCCAAGCGCGTCCTCGTCGTCGATGACGATCCTGCCCAGCGCCGCATCCTTGAAGAGATGATCAAGCGGTTGGGCTACGACGTCCGCACCGCCCAGGGCGGAGAACACGCCCTCCAGATCCTCGAAGGCCCGGAAGGCCCGTCCATCGCCATCGTCCTGCTCGATCTCGTCATGCCCGGCACCGACGGCATGACCGTGCTCGAGCGCGTCGGCGCCAAGGCCGGCACGCCCCCAATCATCGTGCAGACCGCCAACGGCTCCATCGAGGCCGCCATCGGCGCCATGCGCGCAGGGGCCGCCGACTTCGTCGTGAAGCCCGCGAGCCAGGAGCGGCTCGACGTATCGATAAAGAGCGCACTCAAGATCGAGGCCCTGCAGGGTGAGATCACGCGCATCAAGAAGAAAGTCGAAGGCACGCTGACCTTCAACGATCTCGTCATGCGCGGCGACGTCATGCACAAGGTCGTCGCCCTCGGCCGCCGTGCCGCAGCCTCCAACATCCCCGTCCTGATCGAAGGCGAATCCGGCGTCGGCAAGGAACTGATCGCGCGCGCCATCCAGGGCGAGAGCGAGCGCGCCGGCAGGCCGTTCGTCACCGTCAACTGCGGCGCGATCCCCGAGAACCTCGTCGAGAGCATTCTCTTCGGCCATGAGAAGGGCTCGTTCACCGGCGCCGTCGACAAGCGCATCGGTAAGTTCCAGGAGGCCGACGGCGGCACGCTCTTCCTCGACGAGGTCGGCGAGCTCCCGCTTGATGCGCAGGTCAAGCTGCTGCGTGCGCTTCAGGAAGGCGAAATCGATCCCGTCGGCGCGAAGAAGAGCGTCAAGGTCAACTTCCGCCTGATCTCGGCAACGAACCGCGACATGATCCAGCTCGTCAAGGAAGGCAAGTTCCGCGAGGATCTGTACTATCGCCTGAATGTCTTCCCCGTGGTCGTGCCCCCGCTGCGCGAGCGCATCGGCGACGTGCCGGAGCTGGTGCGCTACTTCCTTGCGCGGTTCGCCGCCGAAGAAGGCAAGCGGATCACCACGATCAGCAGCGATGCCATGGACATGCTGGTCGGCTACGCTTGGCCCGGCAACGTTCGTCAGCTCGAGAATGCGGTTTTTCGCGCGGTCGTGCTTGCGGACAAGAGCGAGCTGACCGTCGACGAGTTCCCGCAGATTGCCGCGCATGTCGAAGGCTTCCGCGTCACCATGCCTGACGCGCCCGAGTACGTCGATCCGCACCCTGCCTACACGGGACCGGCACTGCTCGGCGCGGAGGACAGCATCCCGCGCACGATCGAGGTGTCTCGCGAGCCGGGGAAGAATGCGCTCGGCATACCTGCGATCGATGATGCTGGTGAAATCCGTTCGCTCGAGGCCATGGAGGCCGACATGATCCGCCTCGCGCTCGGCCGTTATCGCGGACATATGACGGAAGTGGCAAAACGCCTCAACATCGGCCGCTCGACGCTGTACCGTAAGATGCGTGACTACGGTCTTGAAGGACGCATGAGCTGACGGCTTGGTTCCATCGCGACGAAATGCAGCACGGCCGGGCTCATAACCCGGCCGTCGTATGTTCTGCGGACCTCGGAATTATGCCGCTTTGTGTTCGTCATCCGGACCGCTAAGGTTCCGACTGGCGTACTCAATTTGGGGAATCAGCTATGGCCAAGGGATACTGGATCGCGCACGTGAAGGTGAAGAATCCGGATCGCTATAAGGATTACGTCGCCGCGAACGCCGTTGCCTTCAAGAAGTACAATGCCCGCTTCATTGTGCGCGGCGGAAAATCCGAGCAGCGCACCGGCGAGGAGATCGGTGAACGCCATGTCGTCATCGAGTTCGAAAGCTACGAAGTCGCGCGCGCTTGCTATGATAGCCCCGAGTATAAGGTTGCAGCAGCTATTCGCGACGAAGCGTCGGACGCGAGCGTCATCATCATCGAAGGCTACGACGGTTAGCCTTCGGGGATGATGCCCTCTCCCCGGAAAAGGGGAGACGACGGAGATAAGGAGCGGACACTTGATCGACGACGACGAGCCTTATCGGGATTCGAGCCGCGATACGGGCGTGCGACGGCGCCGGCGTCTACTCTTTCGCGAGCGCAGGATCCCGGTGCGGATGCTCGTGCCGAACTTCTTCACGCTGCTGAGCCTGTGCGCCGGCGTGACGGCTATCCGCATGGCCATCGAGCATCGCTTCGAGTTGGCTATCGGTCTCATCGTCGTCGCGGCCATTCTCGACGGCGTGGATGGCCGGCTCGCGCGCGTGCTCAAGGCACAGTCGCGCTTCGGTGCCGAGCTCGATAGCCTCGCGGACTTCATCAACTTCGGCGTTGCTCCCGCAATCGTGCTCTTCACGTGGGGCCTTGCGGGCCTCAAAGGCTTCGGCTGGATTGCGGTGCTGCTCTTTGCCTGCGGCATGGGGCTGCGGCTCGCCCGCTTCAACTCCATGCTGGAGGTCGACAAGCCGAAGTGGCAGTCGAACTATTTCACCGGCATGCCCGCGCCCGCCGGCGCGATCACCGTGCTGCTGCCCTTCTATCTCAACGGGCTCGGCTGGATCGACGTTCGCGCGTACCCGCTCGTAATTGCGATCTACACGCTTATCATGGCTTTCCTGCTCGTCTCGACGATCCCGACGTTCTCGGGGAAGCTCATGGGTGAGCGCATTCGCGGCGAGCTCATACTGCCGATCATGACGGCAGCCGCTGCGCTGGTCGGTCTGCTCGTGACATATCCTTACGGCACGCTGTCGGTGATCACGCTCGTCTATCTGGCGACGATCCCCTACAGCTACCAGCGCTTCCAGCAGCGCCAGAGAGAATGGGACCGCACCCATCCAACGGAGACGCCGAAGGAGGCCGCAGCGGCAAGCAGCGTCGCACCACCCTTCGCGGCGAACGACCCGGGTGCCGAGGGTGATGCAAAGCGGAGCTCGTCCTAGCGGTATCACCTCTATGAAATGATGACCGAGGCGAAGATCATGTGATCTGTCCCGCAAGTGTCTTATCGGGGCGGAAGGCTTCTCGCCTCCGGTATAAGCCTGCTCCGAGATGGTATGGCGACCCCGGCAGGATTCAGAGAAACCAGACGAAACAGAGACTTAGCGTTCCCAAACCGCTTCAATTCGCGTATCGTCTTTTATTGCCATTTCCGAGCGACTCCCAAACCCTTTGCGCCGTTACGCTAGGAAGATGCACGGTAAGCCGGCGCCCTGCCCCCTCTTGTTTGTCGAGGAGGCAACACACGCTATCCGCACCATCGGCAGCACGATGCGTCGGAGCAAGCTCGCGCGATCGGCTATGCGGCGCCGCACGTGGGCCTCTGCGCCGCCCAGGACGGTGGTCACGGGAGCACTCGTGCAGACGGTGGTGATCGGCCTCACTGGTGAGTGTCGGCGATCCCACCGCCAGAGAGGTCCGCCTTCCGGTATTTCGCCGGCGGCAATCCGAACTCGCGCTTGAACGCGCGTATGAAGCCGGCTTCGGATTGGTATCCGATCTCCAGGGCCACTTGAAGGACGGTATCTCGCGAGGTTTGAAGCCGTCGGGCGGCGAGCTGCATGCGCCACATTGCAAGATACGCCAGTGGCGACTCGCCGAGAAAGTGCGCGAAGCGCTCAGTCATCACAGACCGCGAGGTGGCAGCCTCCTGGGCCAAAGTGTCCAATGTCCATTGCCGGCCAGGTGCGCGATGCATTGCAGCGATTGCGGCGCCCACAACTTCATCGCGCGCGGCAGCTAGCCAGCCGGTCTGTTCCGCAGGCAGCTGCTCCATGTAATGGCGTAGCGCTTCGATGAAGAGAGCTTCGGCCATTTTCGACAAAAGTGCGGATCGGCCACGTCGCTCACCTCCGGCCTCCGTGACCAAGTGGCGGATCGAATGCTCGAGCCACTGACCGGCCACGTCGTCGCGCAGATTGATCTTGATGGCTATCGGGAGCCCGGAAAGAAAAAGGCGGTCCGCATGACGTTCGCAACCAAAGAAGCCACAAACGAACCGTGTCGCCTCACCACCACCACCGATCTGCAATGTCGAGATGTCGCCGGCGAGGTAACGGTCCAAGGTTCCGTCAGCGCCGATGATCCTTGGCGCACGGCCGTTTGAAATCACATGGGCATCGCCGTGCGGAACGATCAGCACGTCGCCCGATGTGATGGGCACCTCCTGCCCATTTCCGAAACGCGCGACGGCATCGCCCTCGGTCATGAGGTGATAGCTAACCACGCGCTCCGTGCCCGGCGCCAACAAATGCGCGTACTCCCGCAGCGGCGGTATCGCAAACCCCCAAGGGCGCGTGCACACCGCGTGGTAAAAGATCGCACCGGTCATGCGCACCGAACGAAGCGCTTCGGATAGAGCATCCATAGCCTTCCTCTGGGCCTTGCCGTCGTCTCCCTGCAAGGAAATTCGGCCGTGCGGCAAACATTCACCCGGCCTCTTCGCTTAGACGATGTGCCTGTTGGTGCAAACGTTCTGTGATCTTGTGAGGAAACGATGACGAAGATGGTCGATGAGGTGAAGCTCAATCAGTTCGTCGGGCAAGTGCTTGGCGATCTCGGCGGCGCGCTGAGCGCCCCGCTCGTGCGTATTGGGGACAGGTTGGGTCTCTACAAAGCGCTCCACGCGGACGGACCGATGACGCCGGCGGAGCTAGCAACGAAAACGCAGGTCGCCGAGCGCTATGCGCGCGAGTGGCTATCGCATCAGGCTGCGTCCGGTTACCTGACATACGACGCCAAGACGGGTAAATTCACCTTGCCACCCGAGCAGGCGATGGTGTTCGCGGATCCGGACAGCCCCGTCTATCTGCAGGGCGGCTTCGACGTCGCGGCGACGATGATGGAGAATCAGGCTCTCGTTGAGCCAGTATTCCGCTCGGGCAAGGGCGTCGGCTGGGGTGAGCAGTCGCAGTGTCTATTTTGCGCCGCCGGACGCTTCTTCCGGCCGGGCTATCACAACAGCCTCGTCCAGTCCTGGCTGCCGGCGCTGGACGGCGTCGTTGCCAAGCTCGAGCAAGGCGCGACGGTCGCGGACGTCGGATGCGGACACGGCTTCTCGACGGTTACTATGGCGAAGGCGTTCCCCAGATCGACCTTCATCGGCTACGACTTCCATCCAGGCTCGGTCGAACAAGCCCGGCGGCATGCCGAGCAGCACGGCGTCACCGCGAACACGCGCTTCGAAGTCGCCGTGGCGAGCGAGTTCCCCGGCAAGAACCTAGACCTAGTGACCTTCTTCGACTGCCTGCACGACATGGGTGATCCTGTCGGAGCGGCGCGGCACGTGCACCAGGCGCTCAGGCCGGATGGAAACTGGATGATTGTGGAACCGGCAGCGGGCGACCGGCTGGAGGACAATCTCAATCCCGTGAGCCGTCTGTACTACGCCGCCTCGACGATGATCTGCGTGCCGACCTCGCTTGATCAGCCGGTAGGCGCGGCTCTCGGCGCTCAAGCGGGCTTGAAGACGTTATCGTCAGTGATCTCTGAGGCCGGTTTCAGGAGTGTGCGCAAAGCCACTGACACTCCCTTCAATATGATTCTGGAGGCTCGACCTTGAGCGCGTCCGGGAAATACTAGCCTAACCAAACAGCGTGCACGTCGTCTTCGAGAGCCAACGATGAAAGCGGGAGCATGCTTGTTCCCGGCCGTTATGGTCGCATCCGAGAATGCCCGGCGCCGTACTCTTTCCGCAGCTCCTGCGTTGCGCACTGCGTAGTCCTTCAGAACGCTGCTCTGGAAAGCGGCTACTCTCCCGGGGTTTCACTTGTGCGCTAAACGCCCTGCCGAGAAAGCGGTCGTCGTTCGAGAAAAAGCTTTATCTGCCTTCGAACGAGCGCGCGACTGAAGCGATACTTCAGACAGCAGACATAGAGGTTGCGTGTTCCAGGTCCGAACGCGTACTGCGCCCA
>JAEYYJ010000251.1 GCA_023430845.1 Pseudomonadota bacterium | reverse complement strand
GAGCCGATCAGCGTTACCTGACGGCGCAGCATGTCGGGGCTGACGTCGAGCGTGACTTGCCCACCCTCGCCGACGAAGCAGGCCTTGCCCCATGTGCGCACGCTCTGCACGGCCTGCCGCCGCGCTTCCGACGAGGACGAGGCGTCGAGCGTGGCGTGGGCGCCGAGGCCGTGCGTCGCCTGCTTGATGGCGCCGACGACGTCATTCGTCGTAGTGGGATTGATCGTGAGATCTGCGCCGAGCTCCTTGGCACGCGCGAGGCGTTCATCGCTGACATCGAGCGCAATGACACGCGCACCCATGGCTGCCGCGAGCTGCGTGCCGGACAGGCCGACCGGGCCCTGGCCGAAAATGGCAATGGTCTGGTCGCCCGTGAGCTCCAGGCGCTTGATCGCGCCCCAGGCCGTCCCGGTGCCGCACGAAATGGCCGCTCCGGTCTCGAAAGAAAGCTCATCGGGGAGCGTCACCAGTGTCCGCGCCGGCACCTTCATGTACGGCGCATGGCCGCCGTGCCCCGTGGCACCATAAACCTCGGCCACGCCTTCATCGCAAAGTTGCATCCAACCTGTCGAACAGTGCGGGCAGACGCCGCAGCCGCGATAGTGATGGACCATGACGCGCTGGCCGACGCGCGCTTCCTTCTCGCTCACGCCCTTGCCGACCGCCGCAACCACGCCACAAGGCTCATGACCGGCGATGACGGCGCCCGTATTGCCGAGGCCGAGCAATTTCGCCGCCTCCCCCGGCGCCGCCCGATAGAACTTGAGGTCGCTGCCGCACATGCCCGAGGCTTTCATTTCAAGCACGACCTCGCCCGGCCCAGGCGTCGGATCCGGGAAATCACGGAACTCGACCTTACGGTCACCTGCGAAAACGGCACCTTTCATTGAGCTTCCTCCTCTGCCTTGCCGCGCCGATTGGTGGGCGCAGTCCTTATTGTGTGCCCTACACTAATGGCTTGACCACGCTTGTCAGCAGGAGACCGTCCCGCGCCCCGCGAAATGCAGGCGTGCGCTGCACAGCCACCCGTTGCCTTGGTCGCGCCGGGCGTGGCAGGTTCCGCCGTCAGAACAATCATGCTGCCGACATCCGAGCGGCCCACAGGGAGCACGAAATGCCCAAACTCAAAATCCTCACGCCCGCCGGCGCCTCCTTCACGGTCGCGGGTGGCGGCTATGACTATGAGATGGAGGCGCTCCAGGGCCTCGACGCCGAGATCATCGAGTGTCCGGCGACGGAAGAAGGCTTCATTGCCGCCGCGAAAGGCGTCGATGCGGTCTACGCCAAGGCCATGAAGTTCACGCGCCCGATGATCATGGCGCTGGACAAATGCAAGCACATCGCGCTCGGCACCGTCGGCGTGGACTACGTCGATGTCGCTGCCGCCACCGAGAAGGGCATTCCCGTCACGAACTGCCCCGACACCTTCATCGAAGAGGTGGCCGACCACGCCATGATGCTGTTGCTCGCCGCCCATCGCCGGGCGCTGGAGCAGGACCGCATGGTGCGCGAAGGCCGCTGGTCGGAAGGCCGCCCGCAACTGCTGCAGATTCCACGGCTCCAGGGGCAGACACTCGGCTTCATCGCCTTCGGCCGTGTCGCCCGGGCCACCGCTGCGCGCGCAAAGGCTTTCGGTCTGCACCTGATGGCGCACGATCCGTTCCTCGACGAGCTGTCGATCTCATCGCACGGCGTCCAGCCGGCAAGCCTTTCCGAGTTGCTCGCGAAGTCCGACTTCGTCTCCATGCATCTGCCGGCCACGCCCGAGGCTGTCGGCTTCCTCAAGGAGCAGCATTTCAAGCAGATGAAGAAGACCGCCATCTTCATCAACACGGGCCGTGGACCGACGGTTGTCGAGAGCGGCCTCATCAAGGCGCTGCAGGAAGGCTGGATCGCGGGCGCGGGTCTCGACGTGTTCGAGATCGAGCCGCCCAAGCCAGACAATCCGCTGCTCAAGATGAACAACGTCATTCTCGCGCCGCATAATGCCTCGGCATCGGCGCGTTTCGATCCGGCACGCAAGCGCCGTGTCGGTCAGGAGCTGGCGCTCGTGCTCACAGGTCGCTGGCCCATGTCGTGTGTCAATCCGACTGTGTTGCCGACGAGCGGGCTGCGTCGCTGGCAGCCGGTCTCGATGGATCGCGGCCCGAATAGCTGATGGGCTCTCTTTAAGTGCCGCGGGCTGCTGGGAGGGGTGCTGTCCTTCCGTGATGCTATGCCCGCGGCGACGCCATCGACAGAGCTACTGCGCGCGGATCACGCGGATCGCGACGATTGCGCAGCCGTCTCCGGCCGTCGGTAGCAGCATATAGCTCAGCTCCTGCGGCACCTGGATGAGCGCGAGCCCCGCGAGATTGGCGACGGCTTTTCCCGTCTTCATGAGATCGCCCTGAATGGCGCTGCACGAACGCTGCGTCGGCATGACTTGCAGTGTCGTCGCATCGCAGGCGCCGCCGACCGGGCTGTTGATGATGATCGACGCACCGCGTGGCGCCATCGCGTGGGGATAGCGCAGCGAAACGATCGAGCGGAACGTGCTTTCGTTCGGCTTCTTGGAATCCCAGAATGAGAACGCGTGATGCTCCCCGTCCACGGCCTGACTCGTCGCCCGTGCGAGGGTGTCGAAGCACGTGGTGACCCCGCCGTTGCTCGCATGCAGCTGCGGCTGCAGATGACCGGCCGGCGCACCGCGATCCTTGTCTGCCTCGGGCTTCGTCGCCTCGGCTGAGGCCTGTTTCTTCTTCGCATCGGGCTTGACGGAGGATGCCCAACTATCGAGGCGCGGCCTCTTTGTATCGGTAGCCTGCGCCATGCGAACGGCAGCATCCGCTCGCGTCCGCGCATCGTCGGCGCGCGCGAGCCCGATCGTGAGCGTGCTGCCAACGGCGACCAGCGCCCCCACCGCGATTATTGACCAGAGAATCTGCTGCCCAAGCCTCTGCACGACAATGCCTCATACGCACCCAATGAAACCGACGGTGAGGAGAGCGCATCCGGAGACACGCCCTCCTCGCTCTTCCCCCCGGAAGTATCCCAATCAGTTCAAGGTGAAGCTCATGCCGCCACCGAACGCAGCTTCGTCTTCCGTGAAGCTGCCCGAAACGTTCGCGCGCCAGAGGCGATCCGGCGAGGTGTAGCCGAGGCCAACAGCGAATGCGCCCTTGCCATGAAAGGCGCCGCCACCCGCGGCGAGCGAAAGTTTGCCTGCGCGATCGTCATAGCGAAGCTGCGAGTTCGCCATCGCAATCGCACCGGCGGAAATCGCAATGTCGCGAACGTCGTCAACTCGATCCTCGAGTCTGCCAACGCGGCCACTAAGCGCGCTCAGATCCGACCTCAGCGGCTCGACTGCGCCTTGGAGCTGGGCAACATTGACAGCGTCCGTCGGGGCGGAGCCAGCAGCGACGTTCGTGACCTGCCTCTGCACATCGGCGTTGTTGCCCACCGAGACCTCACCAGTGGACGTCTGCGGCGCAGTCAGATAAGGCGCCGTATAGTCTGTCTGCCCTCCCCGGCTCGCGATCGAACCGCCTCCAATAGCCGTACTGTGATCAGCGGTCGCCGACGCACCAACGCCGATCGCGATAGCATTCAGCCCCCCCGCGTTGGCGTAGTAGCCGACCGCAACGGAATTCTGACTTGATGCAGTAGCGCCGTCACCGATAGCGATTGCATCGGTGCCTGA
>JAEYYJ010000185.1 GCA_023430845.1 Pseudomonadota bacterium | reverse complement strand
ACCGATACGGACTTGGTCGCGAACCGGATGCGGCGCACGTGCTCAATGTCCAGGAGGGCATGGCCGAGCGCCTTGATGTTCGCCGGCTTCAGTCGCGCGATGTCTCCGCCTGAGACAACAACGTCTTCGATGGTCGGATTGGAACGAATGTATTCGAGAGCCGCTGCCCAGCCATTCGCGCTCGTCACATTGTCCTTGCGGACTGTCTCGGTGTCCTGGCCGACGGCGTAGCTGCGCGTGCAGTACTGGCAGTAGACCGGGCAGACGGAGGTGACGAGGAACAGCACCTTGTCGGGATAGCGATGAACGAGATTGGGCGCCGGCGACGTGTTGCGCTCCTCGAGCGAGTCGACCGACATACACGGATGATCGGGCTCGATCTCGGAAAGCATCGGCAGGAACTGGCGGCGAATGGGGTCTGTTTCGGCGTTCCGCCAGTCGATCAGGTCCATCATGTAGGGATTGAGACGGATCGACATGCCGGACTTCTTCAGCCCGTCGCGAATGTCGCTCAGGACGCTGGCGGGTGCGGTATCGCGCAGCACAGCCTCCAGCTGCTCGACGCGGATGACCGAATTCTTGTCCTGCCAGTTGTGGTTAAGAAAATCCTCTTGCGAGGCCGATGCATAGAGGCCCGCCGAACGATCGAATCCAAGGTAGTCCGTGAAGGACATGACGCCACTCCGTACCAAATGCGAACACGTGGTATGGAGTTCGCAATTCGCGGGCCGACTTGTGCGTCAACGTGCCAACATCTCACTCTTAGTTAATTGATCGGCATGATTTCCGGCCCCTCGGGCCTCCGGCCGCACATAGCGGCATGAACCTTGCGTCCCAGGCATTGAACGCGCGCATCGCGAACCTGGACAACGCATGAATACAGTCTCAAAAACTCGCATCGAGCTTGCTTTGGCTCCGAGTGCGAGAAGCAAAACCCTCGCCACGGGCAACGCCGCCGTCGCATATGCGCCGCTCGACCTCTACGAGCGATCCGACGCGCTTGGCCGGACCGCTCTCGACGTATCGAGCGCGCCGGCATCGGCGCCCTCGACCCCGCATTGCCTTCACGAAATCTTCGAGCAGCAGGCCGATCTGACGCCCGATGCTATCGCGCTGGAGTGCGGCGACCGCGCGTACAGCTATCTGGACGTCGATACCGAGGCCAACAAGTTCGCGCGGTATCTGAGCTCGCACAGCATCGGGGTCGGGTCCTTTGTCGGGATCACCCTCGATCGCTCTGAATGGCCGGTGATCGCGCTCCTCGGCATTCTCAAGTCTGGTGCGGCCTACGTCCCCATCGAGCCCTCACTTCCGAATGACCGCATCCGCTACATCGCCGAGGCTGCTGGCCTCGCTGCCGTTGTTTGCGAAGCCGCCTATGAAGCGCGTCTACGCGAGATCACCGGAACTGAGCTGCTCACCATCGGCGACTATCGCGCGCACTCGGATGCCATAGCTGGACATCGTCTGTCCCAAATCGAGACGGGCGTTCATCCCGCGGACATCTCTTACGTTCTCTTCACGTCCGGCACGACCGGGCGCCCCAAGGGTGTCGTCGCGGAGCATCGCAACGTCGTGCACTTCGTCGGCGCCTTCAATGACGTGTGCGACACGACTGCCGCGGACCGTGTCCTCCAGGGTTTCTCGCTCGGCTTCGATGGCTCCGTCGAAGAAATCTGGATGGCATTCTCCAACGGCGCCACGCTCGTCTGCGGAGAGGCGACAACGCCGCGCTTCGGTGCCGATCTCGCGACCTTCCTCGACGAGAAGCAGATCACGTTTCTTTCGACGGTCCCGACCCTGTTGTCGACTCTGCCGCGCGATATCGCTTCGCTGCGACAGCTCGTCGTGAGCGGTGAGGCCTGTCACATCGACCTCGTCAATCGCTGGGCGCGTCCCGGCCGCAAGATGCTGAACGTGTACGGTCCGACTGAAGCGACCGTGAACACGACGGCCGCCGTCCTTCAGCCGGGCGTGCCAGTCACGATTGGGCAGCCACTGCGCGGCTATGACATCCATATTCTCGATGCCGACCTGCGCCCCGTCCCGAGAGGCGAGAAGGGCGAGCTCTATATCGGCGGCCCGGGCATCTCGCGCGGCTATCTCGGCCAGGCGGAGCTGACCGCGCGCAGCTATATCGATTGGATACTGCCCGACGACATGGGCTCGCCACAGCGCTTGTACAAAGCCGGCGATCTTGTCCGCTGGAATGACGATGGCGAGCTAGAGTTCTTCGGCCGCATCGACAGCCAGGTGAAGATCCGTGGCTTCCGCGTCGAGCTCTCCGAGATCGAGGCCATTCTGCTCGAGCAGCCGGAGATTTCGGCCGCGATCGTAACGGTGCACGAGGAGAACAATCTCCAGCACCTGGCAGCCTATATCCTGCGCACCGACGATCGCGAGATCGATCGTATGCGCGTATTGGCCATCCTGCGCGATCGGTTGCCGACCTATATGGTGCCGACCTACCTCGATGTGCTCGAGACATTCCCGAGGCTCGCGAGCGGCAAGGTCAATCGCGCCGAGCTACCGGCGCCGAAGCATCTCCTTATCAACGAGGACGCCGGGGCCGCCGCGAGCATGACCCCGCTCGAGGCGCGTATCGCTGGTGTTTGGGCAAAGCAGCTCGGACTTGCCAGCGTTGGCCCTGTCCAGAATTTCTTCTCGGACCTCGGCGGTCATTCGCTGGTTGCTGCCGGTCTCGCCAACGCGCTGCGTGCCGAATTCGGGACGAATGTCCCCGTGCGCGACATCTACAGCTATCCAACTGTTCGGGAACTCGCCGCGCGCCTGGATGAAGCCGCTGATCGCACACCGGCCGACACGGCGGACGAAGCTGCCGTCGCCGTTGTTGCACCGAAGCGCCCCTGGTACACGCCCACACTTCAGTTCATTTACCTGCTGTCGGTCATGCCCGTTCTGGCATTGCCGGCAGTCTATGTATTGCCTCTCGCAATCGACGCGCTCCAGCGGCGCGCCTCTGTCGTCGAGCTAGCCATGCTCGCCTTCGGCGTCGCCATCGCAACCTGGGCATCGCTCATCGTCGTGGCCGTCGCTGCCAAGTGGATCATCATCGGTCGCTACCGACCGGGCCGCTATCCCATGTGGGGCAGCTATTACATCCGCTGGTGGATCGTCTCGCGCCTCCAGCATCTGAGCCACATCTCGGCCTTCGATGGTACGCCGCTCGCGCCGCTCATCTGGCGCGCCATGGGCGCGAAAGTCGGCAAGCGCTGCATTCTGAATGCGTCCTTGATCTATGCCTGGGACTGCGTGCGCCTCGGCGATGATGTCAGCATCGGCACGGACACCCAGCTACCGGGCTTTCGCATCGAACGCGGTGAGATGATCATCGGCACCATCGATGTCGGCGATCGCTGCTTCGTCGGCTGTCACTCGATGCTTGGCTTGAATGTCCGCATGGGCGACGATTCGAAGCTCGACGATCAGTCCCTGCTGCCGGACGGCACCGAAATGCCGAGCAGAGCGGCCTATCGCGGCTCGCCTGCAGCACCCTCTGAAGTGCTGGTTCCCGCCGGCGCCCCCGTCAAGTTCGGCTTCCTGCGGCTCACCACTTTCGCGCTTCTTCAGATGGTCCTCGGACCTGCGACCGTATTGCTTACGCTTGCGCCACTGGCGATAGGCGCCTGGCTCATCGCGACACTCGTGATCAGCACGAATGTCGCGATTTGGGGACCAGCGTTCGTGGCGCTTGTACCCGCGACCTTTCTCGCCTTTGCGATCTGGGCCGCGGTCTGCAAGCGCATTGTTCATCCGCGCCCGCGCATCGGCGTGTTCCAGATCTACTCATGGAAGTATCTGCAGCACTGGCTTGCCGGCCTCGTGATGCAGGTCGTCAAGACGATAGGCCGTCCCGTCTTCACAACCGTCTATCTGCCATCCTGGATGCGCCTTCTCGGCGCGCGCCTCGGCCGTCATACGGAAATGTCGACGGTATGGCGCATCGATCCCGACATGGTGACCGCAGGCGACGGCGTCTTCTTCGCCGATGGCTGCCTGATCGGAAGCTCGCGCTCGTATCTCGGCCGCTTCACTGTCGCTCGCAATGAGATCGGCCATGGATCTTTCATCGGCAACAGCGCCATTCTTCCATCCGGATCCAGGGTCGGAAACAACTGCCTTCTCGGCGTTTTGTCTACTCCGCCCAAGGCCGGATCGCGCATCCCCGACAACACCGATTGGCTCGGCTCACCGGGCTTCCGCTTGCCAAATCGTCAGAAGGTGGGCGGCTTCGACGCGCGCGTCACATACACGCCGTCGATCGGCCTCTACATTCAGCGTGCCCTGATCGACAGCTTGCGCGTGCTCATCCCGGGATACGTGCTTGGCGGAATCGGTATCGTTTCCCTGCTCACGATCCTCGCCGTCTACGAGGCGTACGGAGCCAGCGGGGCCTACACGGCCATGCTGCTGCTCACCTGGGGCGCCGTCATTACGTGCCTCAGCACGGTGATCGGCATGAAGTGGCTCATCATGGGGCGCTTCCGGCCGGTGATCGTGCCGTTGTGGAGCCGGTACGTGTGGTGGAACGAAATGGTCAACGGGCTCTATGAGAGCCTGATGGCGCCGCTCGTCACGAACTTCTTCGGAACGCCGGTGGCACCCGTTCTGCTGAGAACGCTCGGCTGCAAGGTCGGCAAGTACTGCTACATCGAATCCGCGCTCTACTCCGAGTTCGACCTCATCGAGATCGGCGATCACGTCGCGTTGAACGCAGGCGCCATCGTGCAGAACCACCTCTTCGAGGATCGCGTGATGAAGTCTTCGACGCTTCGTATTGCCAACGGCAGCACTGTCGGCAACATGAGCGTCGTCCTCTACGACACCGTCATGGAGCAGAACGCGACACTGCGTCCCCTCTCGCTGCTCATGAAGGGCGAGAGAATGCCGGCGGGTCGCCGGTGGCAGGGAAGCCCGACCGTCGAAGTGTGAGGAAGGCTGAAGCCTTCCTCTCCCGGGGCCGCACCCCTATAGTCGGCCATCCGTCTGCCGCGCGCTTCTGAATGGGCTCGCGGCGCGGAAACGTGCGCCGAGCTTGTGGTCCACAATGGGCAATTCATCACAAAAGATCGTCATATGCGGTGCCGGTTTGGCGGGCATATCCGCGGCCTACTACCTGGTCATGGAGCACGGCCAGCAGAATGTGGTCCTCGTCGAGCAAGGTAATCCCCTCTCGCTGACTTCGGACAAATCGACGGAAGCCTACCGCAATTGGTGGCCCGGCCCCGACCGGGCGATGACCACATTCATGAACCGCAGCATCGATCTGATGGAGGACATCGCGCGCGCGACGGACAACCGCATCAACATGAACCGTCGCGGCTACCTCTTTGCAACAGCCGACAAGGGCAAGATACCTTTCCTCCAATCGGCAGCAGCTCTTGCCGAGGCTCGTGGCGGCGGTCCAGTGCGGCTACATGAGAAAGCATCGAGCGCCTATATGCCCTCCCCCGAGCACGGATTCGCGTTTCCGCTGACGGGCGCCGATGTCATCACCGACAACAGCCTTATCCGGCGGGAGTTCCCCTTCCTTGCGCCCGAGACAGCCGCGGTCGTGCACGCGCGGCGCGCCGGCTGGCTGAGTGCCCAGCAGCTCGGCATGGTCATGCTCGAAGCGATCCGTGAGCGCGGCGTGAAACTGCTGCGCGGTCGGCTTGTCGGCGTCGATACGGCCGGCGGACGCGTTCGCTCCGTTCAAGTCGAACAACAGGGCGAGCGACTTTTCGTGGAGGCAAGCCACCTCGTGCTCGCAGCGGGCCCCATGCTGAAGGAGGCAGCTCGCTTGATAGGTGTCGATCTCCCGATCAGCGCCGAACGTCACTTCAAGGTCAGCTTTCCCGACCCGCTCGGCGCCATGCGGCTGGCCCCCATGTTGATCTGGCTCGATGAGCAGCGTCTGCCATGGAGTGATGATGAGCGTGCCGCGCTCGCCGATGACGACGAAACGCGCTGGCTGACGGGAACATTTCCCTGGGGCGTACACGGGCGGCCGGAGGGCAGAGGCACGCATTCGTCTTTCGTCGTACTCTTCAACTACGATCATGCCTCCGGAGACCCGGTTTTCCCCTTACCCGAGCCGCCGCACTACACCGAGATCGCACTGCGCGGCATGGCCACCATGGTGCCGGGACTAAAGGCCTACTTCGAGAGGGCCGCCCGGCCCTTCGTAGATGGCGGCTACTACATCAGGACACGCGAGAACCGGCCGCTTATCGGGCCTCTGCCGGTGGATGGCGCTTATGTAACGGGTGCCTTTTCGGGCTTCGGCGTGATGGCCGCGTGCGCCGGCGGCGAGCTTATCGCACGACACGTCACACAAACTGCACTGCCCGACTATGCGCCGGCCTTTACCCTCACGCGCTACGAGGATGCGGATTACAGCGCGTTGCTCGATAAGTGGGGCGACGACGGCCAGCTTTGACAAGCGGCCCTACGACCCTTGCCGATGCACCGAGAGCGCCTTCACGCTTGACGCCGCACGAGAGGCCTGCTGTAGAAGCAGAGCGCTATGAATTTTTGTGGGTGCCGTTCACGCCCACACTTGGAGGTCGCCTAGTGCTCGCATCAATCCTCGTGCCGCAGCGTCCGACATATCGCCGTTCTGCAATCTCGTATGTCGGCAACGCCCCGTGATGGATCAAGCCACCGCAATCGAGACGCAAAGCCTGATCAAAGATTTCAAGGGCTTTCGCGCTGTAGACAACGTTAACCTCAAGGTCCGGCGAGGGAGCATCCATGCCCTGATCGGTCCGAATGGGGCCGGCAAGACCACCTGCTTCAATCTCATCACCAAGTTCCTGCAGCCGACCTCGGGCCGTATTTTCCTGAACGGTCAGGATATCACTCGTCTGGCCCCTGCCAGCGTGGCGCGGCTGGGCCTCGTTCGATCGTTCCAGATATCGGCCACCTTTCCGCACCTGACGCTCCTCGAGAACGTGCGCATTGCGTTGCAGCGCCAGCTCGGCACATCATTCCATTTCTGGCGCTCAGAGACGACGCTCGATCAGCTCAACGATCGCGCCATGGAAATTCTGCAGGACGTCGGCCTCGCGGGCTCCGAGTCTTTGGTTGCGGCTGAGCTCCCCTATGGGCGCAAGCGCGTGCTGGAAATCGCGACGACCCTGGCGCTCGGGCCGGAGGTCATGTTGCTGGACGAGCCGATGGCCGGCATGGGGCGCGAGGATATCGGGCGCATCTCGCAGCTGATCCGCAAGGTCGCGAAGTCGCGTACTGTCCTCATGGTCGAGCATAATCTCTCGGTGGTCGCGGATCTCTCCGACACGATCACCGTTCTCGCGCGCGGCCGCGTCATCGCCGAAGGACCCTACGCAACCGTGTCGCAGAACCCTCAGGTGATCGAGGCTTACATGGGAACGACCGACGCAGATTCGCCGGCACTTCGAGGTGCCCATGGCTGAGACCGGTCCGCTGCTCGACGCCCGGGACCTCAATGCCTGGTACGGCGAGAGCCACGTGCTTCACGGCATGACATTCTCCGTCCGCAAGGGTGAGGTGGTGACACTCCTCGGCCGCAACGGCGTCGGCAAGACCACGACGATGCGCGCCGTGATGGGCATCGTGCAGAAGCGGACGGGATCGGTTCGCTACGGAGGGACCGAGACGATCGGCCTTCCGTCGAATGCCATTGCGCGCCTCGGCATCGGCTATTGCCCCGAAGAGCGGGGCATCTTCTCCAGCCTCAATGTCACGGAAAATCTCCTGCTGCCGCCGGCCGTCAAATCTGGCGGTATGTCGCTCGATGAGGTGCACAAACTTTTTCCGCAGCTCAAGGAGCGCGCGCGCAGCCAGGGCACAAAGCTCTCAGGCGGCGAGCAGCAGATGCTCGCCATCGCACGGATCCTGCGCACAGGCGCGGAGCTTCTGCTTCTGGATGAGCCAACCGAGGGACTGGCTCCAGTCATCGTTCAGCAGATCGGCGCCGTCATTCGCGATCTGAAGCAGCGCGGTCTCACCGTGCTCCTCGTGGAGCAGAACCTTCATTTCGCGGCAACAGTCGCGGATCGCCACTATGTGGTCGAGCACGGCACGGTCGTCGACGAATTCGAGAACAAGGATCTCGCGGCCAATCGCGAGCGTCTTGAAGCGCATCTTGGTGTGTGAATAAACGAAAGAATGGAGAGAAACATGCGTTGGAAGGCTTTGGCAGTCTCGGCAGTGACGGCGTTCGCCGCGCCGGCCGCAATGGCGCAGATGAGTGACGGCGTCATCAAGATCGGCGTCATGAACGACCAGTCCGGCCTCTATGCGGATCTCTCGGGTCAAGGCTCGGTGTGGGCGGCGCGCAAGGCAGTCGAGGACTACTGCAAGACCGCGAAGTGCGAAAAGATCGAGATCGTCTTCGCCGATCACCAGAACAAGCCGGACGTGGGCTCGACCACGGTCCGCCAGTGGTTCGACGTCGACAAGGTCGATGCGGTGGTCGACGTTCCGACATCGTCGGTCGCGCTTGCCGTGCACAACATCACCAAAGAAAAGAACAAGGTCATGCTCAATTCCGGCGCTGCGTCGTCGGATCTGACAGGCAAGGCCTGCTCGCCGAACACAGTCCATTGGACGTATGATACGTGGGCCCTCGCCAACGGTACCGGCAACGCGATCGTCAAGACCGGCGGCGACACGTGGTTCTTCCTGACGGCCGACTATGCGTTCGGTCATGCACTCGAGCGCGATACGGCAGCAGTGGTCGAGAAGAGCGGCGGCAAGGTCGTGGGTAAGGTCCGCCATCCGTTCCCGGGCCAGGACTTCTCCTCGTTCCTGCTGCAGGCACAGCAGTCCAAGGCGAAGATCATCGGCCTCGCCAATGCGGGCGGCGATACGACCAACTCCATCAAGCAGGCCGCCGAATTCGGCATCGTCCAGGCCGGACAAAAGCTCGCTGGTCTTCTCGTCTTCATCACCGACGTGCACGCGCTCAGCCTGCAGACGGCTCAGGGCCTGATCCTCACGGAAGCCTGGTACTGGGATCAGACGGATGCCAACCGCGCTTTCGCGGCCGAGTTCGAGAAGGCCAACAAGGGCAACAAGCCGACGATGGTGCAGGCCGGCGTGTACTCCGCCGTCTTTCACTATCTCAAGGCCGTGCATGAGCTGAAGTCCGATGCCGATGGCGCCGCCGTCGTTGCGAAGATGAAGTCGATGCCGACGGACGACGCGCTCTTCGGCAAGGGCGAGATCCGCGCTGACGGCCGCAAGATCCATCCCATGTATCTCTTCGAGGTCAAGTCGCCGAAGGAGAGCAAGGGCCCATGGGACTACTACACCCTCCGCGCGACGATCCCCGCCGATCAGGCCTTCCGCCCGATCGATCAGGGTGATTGCCCGCTCGTGAAGAAGTAAAGGCTATCGGGCGAGGCGGCACGCGGGTGCCGCCTCGTTTGTCTCGGGGCGGGAAGGGCGCATGTTCGACTTTATTTTCCAGTTCCTCGGAGTGTCGTCCCAGGCGCTGTTCGGCCAGCTTCTGATCGGTCTCATCAACGGGGCCTTCTACGCATTGCTGAGCCTCGGGCTTGCCGTCATCTTCGGTATGCTCAACGTCATCAATTTCACGCACGGCGCCCAGTACATGATGGGCGCATTCGGCGCGTGGATGCTGTTGCACTACCTCGGCATCCCTTACTGGGGCGCCCTTATTCTCGTTCCGATCATCATCGGCGCATTCGGCATCCTGCTCGAGCGCCTGATGCTCTCCCGACTATATCACCTCGATCATCTCTACGGCCTGCTGCTGACGTTCGGACTGGCGCTCATCCTCGAAGGCCTCTTCCGCAAGCAGTACGGCTCGTCCGGCCTGCCCTACAACAACCCGCTGCCCGGCGGCATCCATCTCGGTTTCATGTTCCTGCCCTGGTACCGGGCCTGGGTCATCCTCATCTCCGTCGTCGTGTGCCTCGCAACATGGTTCATGATCGAGAAGACGAAACTCGGCAGCTATCTGCGCGCGGCGACCGAGAACCCGACGCTCGTTCGCGCCTTTGGCATCAACGTGCCGCGCATGATGACACTCACCTATGGTTTCGGCGTCGGGCTCGCTGCACTCGCCGGCGTTCTCGCTGCGCCGATCTACTCGGTGAACCCGATCATGGGCTCGAACCTCATCATCGTCGTCTTTGCCGTGGTGGTGATCGGCGGCATGGGTTCGATCATGGGGTCCATACTCACGGGTTTCGGCCTCGGTGTGATCGAGGGCCTCACGAAGGTCTTCTATCCGGAAGCTTCCAACACCGTGATCTTCATCATCATGGCCATTGTGCTGTTGATCAGGCCGGCAGGCCTTTTCGGTACGCCACGCTGAGATTGCGCACATGAAAAACTACGACATGCCAATCTTCGCGGCGCTGATCCTCCTGCTGATCTTGGCGCCGATGGCGATCTATCCCGTCTTCCTGATGAAGGTGCTGTGCTTCGCGCTCTTCGCGCTCGCCTTCAACCTGCTCATCGGCTACGTCGGGTTGCTGTCCTTCGGGCACGCCATGTTCTTCGGCTTCTCTGCCTATATCTCGGCCTACACGGTCAAGGCATGGGGCTGGCCGACGGAGGTCGGCATCATCGCGGGAACGGCCGTCGCAGCGCTTCTCGGCCTCGTCGCCGGCGCGCTCGCCATCCGCCGCCAGGGCATCTATTTCGCCATGGTCACGCTGGCGCTGGCGCAGATGGTCTTCTTCTTCTGCCTCCAGGCCCCCTTCACCGGCGGCGAGGATGGCATTCAGGCCGTGCCGCGCAGGCCGCTGCTCGGCTTCATCGATATCTCGAGCGACCTGAATTTCTACTACGTCGTGCTCGCGATCTTCGCGGCCGGCTTCCTGATCATCTACCGCACGATCCATTCGCCGTTCGGGCAGGTGCTCAAGGCCATTCGCGAGAATGAAGCGCGCGCCATTTCGCTCGGCTATCATGTCGACCAGTACAAGCTGCTCGCGTTCGTTCTCTCCGCCACGCTGACCGGCCTTGCCGGCTCGACGAAAGCCATCGTGTTCCAGCTCGCCTCGCTCACGGACGTTGCATGGCAGATGTCGGGTGAGGCCGTGCTGATGACGCTCGTTGGCGGCATGGGGACGGTGTTCGGGCCCATCGTGGGTGCGGCCATCATCATTACGATGCAGAACTATCTCGCCGGCTTCGGCGAGTGGGTACTCGTCATTCAGGGTGTCATCTTCGTCATAACGGTGCTGCTCTTCCGGCGCGGTGTCGT
>JAEYYJ010000102.1 GCA_023430845.1 Pseudomonadota bacterium | reverse complement strand
ACGCGGGTTGGCGGCTCGACCACCTGTCGCGACTTACTGAGCCACTGCTGATCGCGGCAGTCATCTTCGCAATTGCTGCCGTTCTCATCGTTTGGGCGCGCTCACGTCTCGCGCTCCAACCCATGCTTGCGGGGCTCGTGCTCGCAGGCTTCACGGCCGCCGATCTCGGCCTGAACAACGGCAGCAACGGATCGTCCGCACTGCCGCCGGCCCTCTTTGAGGTGCTCGATCCCGCGAGCAGCAACGAAACGACCACTTGGCTCAAATCCCACGTCCGCAAGGACGCCACATACCGCGATCGCGTGGAACTCGCTGGGATCGGCTTTCACTGGCCCAATGCGAGCATTCCCCATCAACTCGAGAACACGCTCGGCTACAATCCCGTGCGTCTCGGCCTCTACTCACGCGCGACCGGTGCCGAAGATCACGTCGCGCTCCCCGACCAGCGCAAATTTTCGCATCTCATGGCCTCGTACCGCAGCCCGCTCGCGAACCTGCTCGGACTTCGCTACATCGCGACGGGCGCCCCCATCGAGACGATCGACAAGCACCTGGTCCCGAATGCGCTTCCGCTCGTGCATCGGACCAAAGAGGCCTGGATCTACGAGAACCCCGACGCCTGGCCGCGTGTGCTGTTCGCGACCGGCACCCGATATGTCCCCTTCGAGATCACGCTGGAAGACGGTAGCTGGCCCGATGTCGACTTTCGCAAAACGGTCCTCCTGGATGGCATAGCCCCGGAAAAGACGCCGCAAGGAACCGGAACAGCCTCGATCGCCTCCTATGCCAACACGCGCATCGAGATCGATGCCGACAGCACCGACGGCGGCTATGTCGTGCTCAACGACGCGTGGCATCCCTGGTGGACCGTCGAAATCGACGGCGTCCGCGCGCCGCTGATCCGCGCCAATGTCCTCTTCCGCGCCGTCGCCGTGCCGCCAGGGCGCCATCGGGTGACGTTCACGTTCCGGCCTCTCGAAGGCACGATCAACGCACTCCGGCACCGCTGAGGCCTGCCATGCGGCGGTCCCCCTCGACGACACGACAACGTGCTGCCAGAGTAGCGGTAGCCTGAATGCGAGGCCATGCGCCCAACTGAAACCCGCCGCAGGAAACTCTCATGACGCATCTCATCAATCGCACGTTCAACCACGACTACCCGACCATTGCCGGCGGCAAGGGCATCCGCCTCTTCGACTCGAACGGCAAGAGCTACATCGATGCGTCGGGCGGCGCGGCGGTCTCCTCGATCGGACATGGCAATCGGAAGGTCATCGATGCCATCAAGGCACAAGCCGAGCAGGCCGCCTACGCGCATACGTCGTTCTTCGTGTCGAAGCCCTCGGAGGATCTCGCGGACTGGCTCGTTGCACGCGCGCCGGAGGGCTTCGGCCGCGTTGCCTTCGTCTCGGGCGGCTCGGAGGCCGTCGAGGCCGCGCTCAAGCTCACGCGGCAAGTGCACATCGAGCGAGGCGAGCCGCAGCGCGTACATTTCATCGCGCGCGGGCAGTCCTATCATGGCGGCACACTCGGCATGATCGCACTCGCCGGTCCGCGTCCGACCCGCCAACTGGTCGAACCCATGTTCGGCGATAGCCTCTCGATCAGCCACATCCCGCCTTGCTACGCCTACCGCCACAAGCGCGAGGACGAGAGCGAAACCGACTATGGCCTGCGCGTCGCCCGCGTACTCGAAGAAGAAATCCTTCGCGTCGGCGCAGACAAGGTTGCGGGCTTCGTCGCCGAAACCGTAAGCGGCTCCTCCATTGGCTGCGCAACGCCGACGCCCGGGTACTTCAAGGAGATCCGCCGCATCTGCGACAAGTACGGTGTGCTGCTGATCGTCGACGAGGTCATGTCCGGCATGGGCCGCACAGGCCATCTCTTCGCCATTAGTGAGGACGGCGTCTCGCCCGACGTAATCGCGATCGCCAAGGGCCTCGGCGGCGGCTACCAGCCGATCGGCGCCGTCATGCTCCGCGACGAGCACTATGCGCCGCTTGCCGAGGGCTCCGGCACGCTCAAATGGACCCACACATACATGGCGCATCCGACTGCCTGCGCCGCAGCGCTCGCCGTACAGCAGGTGATCGAGGAAGAAGGCTTGCTCGAGAACTGCCGCGCGCGTGGCGCCGAACTCAAGGAGCGCCTGCAGCAGCGCCTCGGCCAGCATCCGCATGTTGGCGACATCCGAGGGCGCGGGCTCTTCATCGGCATCGAGCTGGTTGCCGACCGTGCAACCAAGGCTCCATTCAAGCGCACGCTGAAGCTCGCCGAGACGTACAAGAAGCAGGCCATGACGAACGGAATGCTCTGCTATCCGAGCGGTGGCAATGCCGACAGCATCGAAGGCGATCACATCATGCTGGCGCCGCCACTCATCATCACCTCCGAGGAAGTCAATGAGATCGTCGACATCGTCGAGCGCACACTCAACGAGACGCTCGCGAAGATCGAGAAGCAAGGATAAGAATTCATGAGCACAATCACAGCGGACGAGCAGCGCATACTCGACGAAGTCGAGCGCGGGTTCGACGAAGAACTGACCTTTCTGCAGGATCTCGTGCGCTGTCCGTCCGTGCGCGGCGCCGAGCACACCGTGCAAGACTATGTCTTCAACGCGCTATCGAAGCGCGGCTACGACATGGACCGCTGGCGCGTTACCGAAGATGACATCAAGGACCATCCTGGTTTCTCACCGATCGCTGTTTCCTACGAGAATGCCTGGGTCGTCGTCGGCACGCATCGCCCGCAGACCAGCAAGGGCCGATCGCTTATCATGAACGCCCACATCGACGTCGTGCCGCCCGGCCCGACCGATATGTGGACCTATCCTCCATATGATCCCATCATTCGCGATGGCTGGATGTATGGCCGCGGCGCTGCGGATATGAAGGCCGGGCTTGCGGCTAACATCTACGCGCTCGACGCCATCAAGCGCGCTGGATTCGAGCCGGCCGCGACCATCCACATCCAGTCCGTGCCGGAGGAAGAAAGCACGGGCAACGGCACGCTCGCGACATCCGTGCGCGGCTATCGCGCCGACGCAGCCATCTGCCCCGAGCCGACCAACGGCAACATCACGCACGCCAATGTCGGCGTCGTCTGGTTCTCCGTGCGCGTTTATGGCCGCCCCGCGCACGCCCGCGAGATGCAGGCGGGCGTCAACGCGATCGATGCGGCCTACAAGGTCATCGGCGCACTGCGCGTGCTGGAGGAGCAGCTCAACGTCGAGGCCGGGCAGCACGAGCTGTTCAAGGATCTCGTCCATCCGATCAATCTCAACATCGGACAGATCGAGGGTGGCGACTGGAACTCCACGGTGCCGGCGTCGTGCACGGTGCACTGCCGTCTCTCGATGCTGCCGGGCACGCCCGCATCCGAGCTCAAACGCCGCATCGAGCAGACCATCAGCGACTTCTCGCGCAAGACGCCCGGCAGCGGCAACACGCCGCCTGTCATCAAGTGGACGGGCTTCTCGTGCGAGGGCTTCGTTCTGGAAGAGGGGAGCGAGGCGGAGAAGACGCTCGCGGCCGCGCATCAGGAGATCGCAGGCGCCCCCCTGCAGCGTCAGGTCATGCCGGCTTATCTCGATGCGCGCGTCACGATCCTCTACGACAAGATCCCGACGCTCGTGTACGGCCCCGGTGGCCGCAACATTCACAGCATCGACGAGGCTGTCGAGATCGCGACCATCAAGCAGGCGACGAAGTCGATTGCGCTCTTTACCGCGCGCTGGTGCGGATTGGCACCTCTGAAGCCCGCCTAGACTCAAGCGCGCCCGCCTACTTCCCCTCGAACTTGGGCGGGCGCTTTTCGGCGAAGGCGGCGCGGCCTTCGACCCAATCGACACTGCGATTGATCGCATCGACCTGCGAGCGCGCGATACCCGCGATCTCGGTCGGACCCTTCGGCAATGTCTCGGCGGCGAAGCGCTTCAGCATCCGCGAGGGCATGGGCGCCGTATCGGCAATGCGCCGCGCATAGTCCATGGTCGTCGGCATGAGCTGATCCAGAGCCACGATCTTGTTCGCGTAGCCGACTTCGTAGGCGCGCTTGGCATCGATCGTATCGCCGACGAGCAGCAGCTC
>JAEYYJ010000096.1 GCA_023430845.1 Pseudomonadota bacterium | reverse complement strand
TGTGTGCGCTCAAGCCGAGTTGATATCCGAATGCCAGCATTGACACCAAGATCATCCCGACCAGCAGCCAAAACAGCTCCGTCGGAAAATTCGTCTCAATAGCAAAACGCTCTGCGGCACCGGCATCAAAAGCCTGATTGACCGATTCCATAAGCGAGGATGTGACGTCGTCAGGTCTCTCGCGCACGATCACCGAGATGCGCGTCCATATCTCCGACTGCAACTGCGTGCTCCGATCGTTGATGCCATCGAGCGACGCGGAGTGCCGCAACTGTACGACGTATTCCCTACGCAGACTGCCGTACTGCTTGAGAAGGTCCGCCGTCTCGCGACCCAACGGATGGCCGATCGCCTCGGCTCGCAGCCACGCCGTGCTTATGGCGTTCGCCTCGGTCAAGGCGCCGGTCCGACGCTCGGCCAGACGCGCACTTCCATACGAAAGCGTCATCGCGAGCGTAAACGCCAGCAGCGCCAGCAGACTATTGACGATCAGTGCTACACCATCGACGGCGTTCGAGCCCGCTGCCGCGCGATGCCGTGCGCCGATGGCAAAGCCCAGCCGATGCGCCATCTCCTGGCTCACGAACAGAATGAGGCCGAACAGGAGCACACTGCGTGCGGCGAGATCGGCGACGAGTTCCATTATCAATCCGTGCGGAGCCACAACCAAGGGGACGCGAGCGCACCTCATGCTGCGCCAACGCCCCTTGGCCGCGTATCAGGAAATACCCGGATACGCGCCGCGACCGCACTGGGACTTGCCGGCCCGTATGTGATCGGCGACGCGCGAGGCATCGCCGATCACATACGATTGTGGAACTGCTAGGCCGGATACGCCGACCGCCCCGGCGTCTTCACTCTGATGCGATAGAGCGATGTCGACGCCGTGATGAAGATACTGCGCAGATCATCGTCACCCCAGCAGAAGTTCGCGGCAACTTCCGGTGTCCGGATAACGCCGAGGCAATCTCCGGAGGATGCGAACACGTGCAGGCCGCCCGGACCGCACGAGTAGAGATTTCCCGCGCTGTCGATCTTCATGCCATCAGGGGCGCCGTTGCCTTCCCCTTTGGTCTCGGCCCAGACACCGGCATCGGCCAGCGAACCGTCCGCTTTGCGGTCGAAGACGCGGATATGACCGCGTTCCGTATCGTTGATGAAGAGGCGGCGCTCGTCTAGCGAGAAGCAGAGACCGTTCGGTTGCCCGAAATCGTCGGCGAGGAGCTGCGGCGGCCCGCCTTCGGGAGAGATGCGATAGACGCCACGGAAGCCCAGCACGACATCGCGCTTCAGGCCGTAGTAATCCATGCGCCCGTACGTCGGATCCGAGAAGTAGATGGCCCCATCACTCGCGACCACAATGTCATTGGGGCTGTTCAGCTCCTGCCCCTGATAGTGCGAGGCAACCGTGCTGATCGTGCCATCTGCTTCCGTCCGCGACACGCGGCTGGATGCATGCTCGCAGGCGAGTAGCCGTCCCTGGCGGTCCCACGTGAGACCGTTCGACTTGTTGCATGGCGAGCGAAACGTCTGGATGCCGTCGCGCGCCGACCACCGCCGAATGATATCGCCCGGCATGTCACTGAAGAGCAGATAGCGATCGCGCGGATGCCAGAGCGGTCCCTCCGTAAAGAGAAAGCCGGTCCCCAACTGCTCGAACTCGACCGACGAGCCGACAACGGTCTCGAAGGCGGGGTGACGGATTTCGACACTCATCGCTTGGCTGCCGCTTTCTTGAGCTCGGTTACGGTTTTGGCACCGACGTACCAGTCGTCGGCAGTGATCTCCTCGAACACCACCCAGATGGCCTCCTTCGGAAGTTCCGCGACCTCACTGATCGCCTCGGTGACGCGAGCTGAAATCTTGTCCTTTCGTTCCTGCGAGTGGCCATTCAGGATGCGAATGCTGACGAAGGGCATGTCTTTTCCTCCTATGATGAAGCTTGTTGGCGAACCTCAGTCGACCGGCGCGGCGAGACCAAGAAGATCGTCGCGCAGTTTTGGATCATCCCGAAGTGCAGACGAGGGACCGGCGTATCGCACGGCGCCCTTCTGCAGCACATAGACGTGGTCCGCGAGCGCGAGCGAGAAATGCAAGCCCTGCTCCGCGAGAAGAATTGTAAGACCTTGAGACTTCAGTCTGCCGACCTGTTCGAGCAGGGCTTCGACGACGAGCGGCGCAAGTCCCTCGGAAGGTTCGTCGAGCAGCAGCAGCTCGGGATTGCCCATGAGCGTCCGGCCGATAGTCAGCATCTGCTGCTCGCCGCCAGAAAGAAAGCCGCCGCGCCGTCCGGAAAGCTCCCGCAGCTTCGGAAAGAGATCGAAGACCGCTTCCACCGACCATGGCCCCGGCCGCGCCGCGGCTCTGCCGCCAACTTCGAGATTCTCCAGAACGCTCAGATCCGCAAAGATCCGGCGATCCTCGGGAACGAAGCCGATACCCGCACGCGCGATCTCGAACGGTCGGCGATGCGTGATGTCCCCACCTTTCCAGATGATCTGCCCGCTCGATGCGGGTGTCAGTCCCATGATCGAGCGCATGGTCGTCGTCTTCCCGACGCCGTTGCGCCCGAGCAGACATACGCAGGCGCCATTCGGAACGGTCAGCGACACACCGAAGAGAGCACGCGAGCGTCCGTAGGACGTGTGAATGTCGCGGACATCGAGCAGCGGCGCGGTCATGCGTGTTGCTCTCCGAGATAAACGCGGCGCACCTCCGGGTCGGCGCGCACCTCGTTTGGCGGGCCGACAGCTATGATCCGGCCTTGATGCAGAACGGCAATCTTGTGGGCGATGGCAAACACCACATCCATGTCGTGCTCGGTGAAGAGGAGCGTGAGCTCTCGCTCGGATGCAATGCGCTGCAGGAGACCGATGGTCTCCGCCGTTTCCACGGAGGACATGCCCGCTGTCGGCTCGTCGAGCAGCAGTATCTTCGGCTCGCCTGCCAGCGCGATGCCGAGTTCGAGCTGCTTCTGATTGCCATAGGAGAGCGTTCCACCCGTGACCTCAGCCTGTAGCCCAAGGCCGAGCGACGCGAGGAGTTGGTGCGTCTCATCGCGAAAGATGTCGCGTGAGATAGACCACAGGTCCGTCGCCGCACGCCGATGCGCGATCAGAGCCGCCTGCACATTCTCGAACACGGTGAGCTTCGGGAAGATATTGGCGCGCTGGAACGATCGCCCCATGCCCATGCGGCATATGGCATGCGGCGCGGCACCGGTGATGTCGCGACCTTCGAGATGCACGGTGCCGGTGTCCGGGCGGATGTGGCCGGTGATCAGATTGAAGAGCGTCGACTTTCCCGCGCCATTGGGACCGATGACAGCAGCAATCTCGCTACGCGCCACGGATAGGCTCACGTCGGCCGTCGCGACGAAGCCGT
>JAEYYJ010000406.1 GCA_023430845.1 Pseudomonadota bacterium | reverse complement strand
AGCGGTCGAGGAATTTCACGAAGGCAGCCGTGCCGCCCTCATAGACGAGCGTCTGCTGCTTCACGTCGGCGTGGCGCGCGTCGGTGAGGACGATCTTCGCGCCGGAGTTCAGGAACGCGAGCTCGCGCAGGCGGTGCTCCAGCGTGCTGTAGTCGAACTCGACCATCGTGAACGTGTTCGGGCTCGGCAGGAACGTGACCTCGGTGCCCTTCTGGCCGGTCGTCTCACCGACGACCTTGAGTGGCGCGACCGGCACGCCCTCGTTGAACTCGATGAAGTGCTCCTTGTCGTGGCGCCAGATGCGAGCCTTCAGCCACGTCGAAAGGGCATTCACGACCGAGACGCCGACGCCGTGCAGGCCGCCGGAGACCTTGTAGGAGTTCTGGTCGAACTTGCCGCCCGCGTGCAGCTCCGTGAAGACGATCTCGGCTGCCGAGCGCTTCGGGTCCTGGTCGTCGTCCTGCTTGATGCCGACAGGGATGCCGCGGCCGTTGTCGCGGACCGTCACCGAGCCGTCGGCATTGAGCATGACGTGGCATTCCGTGCCGTAGCCGGCCAGGATCTCGTCGATCGCGTTGTCCACGACCTCGTAGACCATGTGGTGCAGGCCGGAGCCGTCATCGGTGTCGCCGATGTACATGCCGGGGCGCTTGCGTACGGCATCAAGGCCCTTGAGCATCTTGATGGCGTCCTCGCCATAGTCGTCAGCGCCGTTGCGCTCGGGGGCCGGCGTAGCAGTCATGTCAAAGGTGTCCTGGAAGCCTGAATTTATTGCAGATTCTTATAGCACAACTGCGGTTGGAGCGGGTGCGAAATCGTCGCTGCTGCGACATGATTTCCAGCGCTAAAAATATCGGAAAATCAGATATTTACGCGGTCATCGATGCGTGTATGCGGGCTTACCCCTATTGCGGGGTTCCGAGTTCCCCCAAAGTGAGCCTTTGCGCGCGTTCGCCAAGGGCCGAGAAAGCCTCGCTGTCCGTGCCTGTCATCCAGGCCTGGGTGCCGATCGCGACGATCTCGTCGAAGAGGGCTGCGCGGCGCGATGCATCGAGATGGGCAGCGATTTCGTCCAGCAGCAGGATCGGTGCGGCCCCCTGCCGGCGCTCGGCCATCAGCTCCGCATGAGCGAGGATCAGGCCGACCAGAAGCGCCTTCTGCTCACCTGTCGAGCACTGTCGTGCGGGCGCATCCTTCGGACCATGGCCGACCACGAGGTCGCTGCGATGGGGGCCGTCCAATGCACGGCCGGCGCCGCGATCGCGCTCGCGGACATTGGCGAGCGTACGCGCATAGGCATCTTCGACCTCGACGGCCGGGCGCTCGGCCAGCGCTGCTTCGAGTGCGCCTTCGAGTTCGAGCTTCGCCCAGGGAAAGGCTGAGGCCGTTGCGCGGTCGCGTCGGGCTTCGATCATGGTGGCAAGAGCGGCTACCGTCTGCGCGCGCGCAGCGGCCATGGCAACGCCTGTCTCCGCCATGACGATCTCGAGGCCTTCGAGGCGCGCATTCTCGCGTACGCCCTGCTCGAGGAGGCGATTGCGCTGAGCCATGGCACGCTCGAAATGATTGACGCGCGTGCGATAGCCCGGATCGAAGCAAAGGATCATGCGATCGAGAAAGCGGCGACGATCACCACCCGCGCCCGTAAAGAGGCCGTCCATCGCCGGCGTGAGCCAGACCATCTCGACGTAGTCCGCCAGCACGCCGGAGCCGCTCTGAGGTTCGCCATCGATCCGAACCGTGCGGCCCGTACGATTGGAAGCCGTGCTGACGCCCGTGAGGCCGGTGCCGATGTCTACGGGACCGATCGGCGTGTGCACGCGCGCAGCCACCGCCCAGGCGTCCGCGCCGCGACGTGCAATCTCGGGATAGGGCGCGCGCCTCAGGCCTTGGCCCGGCGCCAGCAGTGAGATGGCCTCGATGAGATTGGTCTTGCCGGCGCCGTTCGGGCCCGTCAGCACGACAGGGCGCGCATCGAATGTCTGCGAGAAGCGCGTGTGGTTGCGGAAATCGGTGAGCGTCAAGCGCTCGACCCAGACGCGCGCGCCCGCGTTTGGCGGCTCCATGCTGGAAACTTCAGCCATGCCTTCGTGTGTCGTCACACCCGCATCGGCATCAGGACGTAGAGCGCACTCTCGTCGCCGACATCCTTGAGGATCGTCGGCGAGCCCGGATCCGAGAGCAGAAACTTCAGCGAGTCGCTTTCGAGCTGGCCCGAAATATCGAGCAGATAGCGCGCGTTGAAGCCGATCTCCATGGCCGGTGCCGAGAACTGCGCCTCGACTTCCTCAGTGGCGCTGCCGCCGTCCGGATTATTTACGGAGAGGACGAGCTTGCCCGGTGCAATGTTCAGCTTCACGGCGCGCACGCGCTCGCTCGCGATGGTCGAGACGCGGTCGACGGCGCCCATGAATACCTGACTCGAAACCTCGAGCACCTTGTCGTTCGACTGCGGAATGACGCGGCCGTAGTCGGGGAACGTGCCATCCACGAGTTTCGACGTCATGGTGATCGGGCCGATCTCGACACGCACCTTGGCCGGCGAGACCTCGACGCGGACGGGCGCATCGCTCGCTTCGATCAAGCGATAAAGCTCGTGCACGGTCTTGCGTGGAATGATGATGCCCGGCATCCCGTCGACGCCGCCCGGCTGGGGAAGGTCGAACTGCGCAAGCCGGTGGCCGTCCGTCGCAACGGCACGCAGGCATGGCTTGCCGTCGGCCTTGGCTGGATGCAGGTAGATACCGTTGAGATAGTAGCGCGTCTCTTCCGTCGAGATGGCAAAGCGCGTCTTCTCGATGAGGCGTTTCAGGTCGCCTGAGGCGATCTCGAAGCTGTGCGACATCTGCCCGGCCGCGAGATCGGGGAAATCGTCGGCCGGGAGTGCCTGCAGGGCAAATCGTGCATGGCCTGCGATGATCGAGACGCGCTCGCGCTCCGGTTCGCGCTCGATGCGGATCTGGACGCCGTCGGGTAGCTTGCGCACGATGTCGTGGAGCATATGCGCGGGTACCGTGACGGCGCCGGGCGTCGCGACATTCGCGGAGACGCTCTCGACGACCTCGCGCTCGAGGTCGGTCGCCTTGAGCTGGAGCCCCTCGGCGTTGGCCCGAAGCAGCACGTTGGACAGAATCGGGATCGTCGTGCGTTTTTCGACGACGCTCGCGACGTGCCCGAGTGCGCGCAGAAGGTCGCCACGTTCAATGACAAACCGCATTTTGAATCCCACCTGACAAACGTCGCATCGTACGCCCGTGGCCTGAGTACGGAGACAGCAAAACCCCCGACGCACATGTTTTGTATGCCGAGTCCGCCACGATTCGTTGTTGCTCAAACTTGGACTTCCCAGGCCCGTTTGGCAAGCAAAACGGCACGTTTGTCACGGGGCGCTGAGGCAACCTGGACCTGTTCTCAGGTGCCGCTGCGGGCCATGAACGCCGTGGACCA
>JAEYYJ010000418.1 GCA_023430845.1 Pseudomonadota bacterium | reverse complement strand
TTCGATCGCCGGCATGATCCCGCAAGCCGCCCTCGCGTCAGGTCTTGAAGTCGATGAACGTCAGGAATTCGCGCAGGACGGTCGACCACCAGCCGACGGTCTCGTCGAAGTTGGCATTGCAGACGCCGCCACGCAGATTGACGTTCAACTCGATCGTCGCATCGCCGCTTTTGTCGATTGCTGCTTTGCCGAACCGCTTGCTCACATTCCATTCGTTCATGCGCTCGACAGTCTGCTTCACTTGCTGCGTGAAGCCGGCGCGGAACTGGACCGAGCTGCATTTCTCGCCGTTCTGGCAGCCGTAGAAGTAGATCTGGTAGCGCGCGCCGTGCATTCGGCCATCGATCTTCGGATCGCCTCGGCTGTCGGTGCTGATTTCCGCGGAGCCGTGGCCGCGCGCCAGATGGAAGACGCGGGATGGATCGCTGCCGTCGACGATATTGGTGCAAGAGGTCGGCGGGGACTGGGCAGCAACAGGGGCAACTGAAATCACGAGTGCGAGCAGCACGACGAGGAAGTGCATGGGGGGCCTCCCGAGGAGAATAGGCGGGCGCATCTATGCACCTCCGTTTTTTACGATCAAGACGGTGCACGACAGCTTCTACAGCCCCGTGGCCGGCCTCCAACACTACCGCATAGGGGCCTGCGCGCCTGCGTATTGACTTTGCAGTGGCTGCGCGGTCAGCTGGAATGAAGCCTCCGTATGCGCAGCAAAGCGCCTCTTAGCCGGGGTTACACAAGGGAAGGAGCGATCGTGCCGGGCATGGAAACCAAAGTGTCGAAAGGGCAACAAGCCGAGGCGGGGGCCGGCCGCAGTGCGAGTTACGATGTCATCATCGTCGGTGCCGGTTTTGGCGGCATGTACATGCTGCATCGGCTGCGCGAGCTTGGGCTCAGTGCACGCGTGCTCGACGCGGCGACCGGCGTCGGCGGCACCTGGTACTGGAACCGTTACCCGGGCGCGCGCTGCGATGTCGAAAGCATGCAGTATTCGTTCTCCTTCTCGAAGGAGCTGCAGCAGGAGTGGCACTGGAGCGAGCGCTTCGCCGGCCAGCCCGAGATCCTCGCTTACGCGAACCACGTTGCCGACCGGTTTGATCTGCGCCGCGATATTCAGCTCGAGACGCGAGTGACGGCGGCCCACTACGACGAGAAAGCGCGGCGCTGGCAGATCATCACGGACGGCGGCGAGCGCTTCTCGGCGGAGTTCTGCGTCATGGCCACGGGCTGTCTTTCTACAGCCAAGCTGCCAGAGATTGCAGGACGCGATTCCTATCGCGGCGCCACCTACCACACGGGCTACTGGCCGCACGACGGTGTCGATCTCACCGGCCTCAAGGTCGCCGTCATCGGCACGGGATCATCGGCCATCCAGGCCATTCCGGTCATGGCCGAGCAGGCGCAGCAACTCACCGTGTTCCAGCGCACGCCCAATTATTCGATCCCTTCGCGCAATGGACCGATGACGCCGAACTACGAAGGGCCATGGAAGTCGGATTATGACAAGCGCCGCGCCAAGGCGCGCACCATGCGCACCGGCATCCTCTATGACGCGAGCGATGCCAACTACGGCATCAACGACATCTCCGCGATGGCTGTGTCGGCTGACGAGCGCCAGCGGATCTATGAGCAGCGCTGGGAAACGGGTGGCACGTCGTTCATGGCGGCCTTCAACGACCTCATCACCAACCAGGACTCGAATGATACGGCCTCCGAGTTCGTTCGCTCGAAGATCCGCGAGATCGTGAAGGATCCTGCGACCGCCGAGGTCCTGTGCCCGAAAGACTATCCGATCGGCACCAAGCGCATTTGCGTCGATACGAACTACTTCGAGACCTACAATCGGCCGAACGTCGAACTCGTCGATCTCAAGGCGACACCGATTGAGGCCATCACGCCGGCAGGCGTGCGCACGACGGACGGCGAACGCACCTTCGACGCGATCGTCTATGCAACTGGTTTCGATGCCATGACCGGCACGCTCATGAACATCGATATCCGCGGTCGCGATGGCACCGAGCTTCGCGAGAAGTGGGCCGCCGGTCCGCAGACCTATCTCGGCTTGATGTGCGCGGGCCTGCCGAACCTCTTCATGATCACGGGGCCCGGCAGTCCATCGGTGCTGAGCAACATGATCCTGTCCATCGAGCAGCATGTGGACTGGCTCATTGGGGCACTGGCGCACATGCGCGCGACGGGCACAGAGACGATCGAGCCGACGGCCGAGGCCGAAGTTGCCTGGGGGCAGCACGTCAATGAGGCCGGACACCGGACGCTCTACGTCAAGGCAGCGTCCTGGTACATGGGCGCCAACGTGGCTGGCAAGCCGCGCGTCTTCATGCCGTACATCGGCGGCGTCGGCGTCTATCGCCAGGAGTGCGACGAGATCGCGGCCAAGGGTTACGAGGGCTTCGTTCTGACACCGCGAGACGCGGCGGCGGTTGCGGCGGAGTAGAACGCTCACCATTCGGCACAATGAAAACGACCGCTCCGGGTGAACCGAAGCGGTCGTTTTCATTTCCGCATTAGCGTGTCAGTTACCGACCGCGACCTTCGCCGCCGCCACCACGGCCGCCACCGCCACCGCCACGGCCTTCGCCGCCGCTGCGACCGCCGCCGCCACGGCTGGCGCTACCGCGATCGCCGCCACCGCGACTAGCGCTTCCGCGCTCGCCACCACTGCGGCCACGGCTCATGCCATCACGGCTACCGCCCGACCGGCCATCGAAGCTGCGACGGTCCGAACGCGAGCCGCGATCACTATCACGGCCACGACGCTCGCTGCCACGGTCACGTCCGCGGCGCTCGCCGCGGTCGCGTCGGCGATCACCGCGGTCCCAGCCGCGATTACGGCGGTGCCAGTCTCGATTGTGGTAGCGCCAGCCGCGCCAGCCCGGGCTTCCGCCCCAGCCATAGCCGCGCCTCCAGCCGTAGCCGCACCAGTACCAGCCGGGGCCATTCCAAGCGTCCCAGTAGTAGCACCAGCGACGACCGCCGAAGACGATAACCTGCGTCTTCTGGATCATCGCATCGGGGTCGATCAGATTTTTCGTGCCGA
>JAEYYJ010000286.1 GCA_023430845.1 Pseudomonadota bacterium | reverse complement strand
CCGACATAGGCAGCGGCACTGCCCCGCGAGCCCACGGGCCCGTACATGTAGGGGCCGTAGTAAGGGCGATAGCCGTTGTAGGCGTAGGGTGTTCCAATAAAAACCTGAACGCCCTCGCGGCGCGGCGGGAGCACGTAAGCGCCGTCCGGCCCCTCCTCCAGATATTCGCCCGGGGCAGGCCCCTTGAAGGGCGGTTGCAGGGATTTGTCATCATAGGCGTGCGCGCTGCCCGCGAGGCCTGTCAGTACGGCCGCGAGCACCGCGACGAGAGTGGATTTTTTCGACATACGGTTTCCCTGGACACCGAAGACCACGGGGCGCGCGCGGGCACTACCCACGCGGTGTCGGGTCTGTTCGTTCAGCAATTCTGGATTGCGTGGCTTATGCCAGCCTCGACAGTTCCACCCGGTGCGAGGCATAAGAGGCGCGAAACATAGCAGCAGATTCCTGCCTTGCGGCCCGCGCCCTTGTGAATTCGGCGCCCGGCAGCGAGCATCTGATCGGATCGGGACATGTCAGCTCAATCGACCGCCGCCGCACGGCCGGCGCGCCCGCTATGGCTCGTTATTCTTGCCGCGGGCACAATCGTCGGCCTCGCCATGGGCCTGCGTCAGGTCATGGGGCTTTACTTGAAGCCCCTGTCAGACGAGCTGGGCGTCGGCCGTGAGCCGTTCTCCAATGCCATGGCCATCGCGAACCTGACTTGGGGTGCCTTGACGATCGTTGCCGGCGCTGTCGCGGACAAGTATGGCGCCGGTCGTGTGCTCGTTGTCAGCGGATTGGCGACGGTCGCCTCGTTCTACCTCATGGCGACGGCGCAAAGTCCGTTTGATCTTTACATTGCAGGCCTTCTCACTGGCGCTGGTGTCGCGGGCACGGCTGCACCGGCGCTCGTCGGAACAGTTGGGCGTGCGGCGCCGCCTGAAAGGCGCACGGCTGCGATCGCTTCGCTTGGCATGGCCGCGGGCATCGGCAGCCTGCTGGCGTTTCCCTATGCGCATGTGCTGATCGAAACCATCGGTTGGAAGGCCAGCCTGATGGCTATATCGGCGACCTGCCTGCTGATCCTGCCTTTGGCATGGCCGCTGAAGGGGAGCCCCGCGCCGTTCGCGGGCACCGCCAAATCGCAAAGCCTGATCGAAGCCTTCCGTGAGGCGTTCGCGCATCCGAGCTTCTGGCTGCTGACGTCGGGCTTTTTTGTTTGCGGCTTTCACCTCGCCTTCTACGGCGTCCACTTGCCGGCCTTCGTGTCCGATCTCGGAATGCCGTCCTGGGTTGGCGTATGGGCGCTGATGGCGGTCGGCATTGCCAACATCATCGGGACGTACGCCGCGGGGCAGTCGGCACGCTTCGTCGAGCGCCGCGTGGGGCTGAGCTTCATCTATTTCATGCGCTCGTTCGCGTTTATTGCCCTGCTGTTCCTGCCGCTGACGCCCTGGCTGATCATAGGTATTTCGGCCCTGCTCGGCCTTTTCTGGCTGTCCACCGTGCCGCTGACGTCGACCCTCGTCGGCATCTTCTTCGGTACACAGTGGATGTCGATGCTGTTCGGGTTCGTGTTCCTGTCCCACCAGCTCGGGTCGTTCGCGGGTCTGTGGCTGGCCGGAACCCTCTATGATACGACCAAGTCCTACGATACTATGTGGTGGATCTGTATCGCGCTCGCGCTGTTTGCGGCGCTGATCCACTGGCCGATCCGCGAGCGTCCTGTCGCGCGGCTCAGTGAGCAGCCCGCGACCTGAGGAGATCGCGCATGACGTCGACCGTCGAGACGCACGCCACGCACCGCGCTGAGGGCCAGTCCCCCGAGCGTATGCCTCGCGCTGTCCGCTTCGGCCTGTTCGTTGCGCTCGGCGGTCTCATGACCGGTGCGATCTATCTCCTGGCGGTGCGCGGAGAGGCGCTGCTCGTCGATCTCGCGGCGCTCGGTGAGCGCCTTTGGTGCTTCTGAATGGCGCACGGCGACGGCAGCAGCGAGCCGACCGCAGGATCATCCGCGGAGCTCGGCCGGCAGAGCTTTGACGCACTTGCGATCGACGCGCTCGCGGACCGCATTCGCGCGCACGATCGGGCGGCACTCGCTCGCGCGATCACCCTCGTCGAAAGCACCAAGCCCGACCATCGAGCGCGCGCGCAGGAACTCCTGCAGGTTTTGCTGCCGGATACGGGCAAGGCCCACCGGATAGGCATCACGGGCGTACCCGGTGTCGGCAAGTCGACGACGATCGACCAACTCGGCATGAACCTCATCGAGGCGGGCCATCGTGTCGCCGTGCTGGCGGTCGATCCGACCTCGCGGCGCACGGGCGGTTCCATTCTCGGCGACAAGACGCGCATGAGCCGCCTTGCGGGCAGCGAACAGGCTTTCATCCGCCCGTCCCCGACCTCGGGAACGCTCGGCGGTGTCGCGCGGCGCACGCGCGAGACCATGCTGCTGGCCGAAGCGGCGGGCTACGATGTGGTGATCGTCGAAACGGTCGGTGTCGGCCAGTCCGAGACGGCAGTCGCCGAAATGGTGGACTTTTTCCTGGTGCTGCTGCTCGCCGGCGGCGGCGATGATCTTCAGGGCATCAAGAAAGGCATCATCGAGATCGCCGACATGATCGTCATCAACAAGGCTGATGGCGACAACGTCACGCGCGCGACGCGCTCGGCGGCTGAGTACCAGGGCGCGCTCAATCTGCTGACGCCGGTGACGCCGAGCTGGAGTCCGCCCGTGCTCACCATGTCGGCCCATGAGAACAGGGGCCTCGATGCGCTCTGGAGCAAGGTCGAGGAGCACAAGCGGATCATGACTGCGACCGGCGCGTTCCTCGCTCGCCGCCAGACGCAGGCCGTAGCGTGGATGCACGACATGCTCGCGGACCGGCTCATGGACGAGGTGCGCAGCCGTCCCTCGATCATGGAGCGCATGGGGCAGCTCGAAGCCGAGGTGCGGCTCGGCCGCCTGACGTCGGCCATGGCCGTCGAGACCGTCATGACCATGCTGCGCGATGGTCGCTCGAATGAGAGCTAGCGTGTGATGGCAAGTGCAAACGGCCGCACGACGGTTTTGCTGACCGGTTTCGGGCCCTTTCCGAGCGTGCCGGCGAATGCCACGTCGATCCTCGTGCCGCGCCTTGCCGAGGCCGCCCGCACCGCCTTTCCCGGCATCGTGTTCGAGACGCGCACACTGCCGACGGAGTGGGCTGCCGGTATCGAGCATCTCGATGGCTGCTACCGCGAGGTCGCGCCGGCCATCGCGCTGCATTTCGGCGTTTCATCACGGGCGCGCGGTTTCGAGATCGAGGCGCGCGGTCGTAATCGCCTCGCGTTCGTCCCGGATGCGGCGGGGGTCTTTCCCAGTGCGCCTGTGCTGCGCGCCAATGGTCACGAATTCCTTTCGAGTACCGTACCCGTCAGCGCGATCGTCAGCCGCCTCCGCCGGCGTGGCTTGCCGGCCTTTGTTTCGCGCGACGCAGGCGGATACCTTTGCAATGCGGCGCTGTATACGGCCCTCGACATGGCGCGGCGGACGTCGCGCGATCATCGCATCGGGTTCATCCATGTGCCGTCATCGCTCCTCGTCGAAGAGCGGCGACCGACGTTCGGTGCCCATCCGCGCTGCCCCTTGACCTGGCCCGAGACGATCGACGGTGGACTGGAGATCATCGGCGCGGTTCTGGGGCGGCCGGTCGCGCGGCGGTAAGCGCGCTTACTTCAATCCAGCGGTGTCCGGAAATTCCGGCCGAGATAACCCATGGCGGCGGCGATCAGGCGCCCCACGCCGTAGCCGATCACGCACGCGACCAAGTTCGCCAGCAGCAGCTTCATGACGAGATCGACGAAGATCGGGTTGTTGAGCGGTTCCCAAAACCTGAAGTTCCCACCGGAGCCGACGCCGAGTTGCAAGACGACGGCTGCGATCACGAGCGGCGGCATGACCAACACGCCCGTGCGCAACAGTCCCAGGAAGAATGCGGCGACGAGCGTGAAGAGGATCATGGATGGTCTTCTACTTCATGTCCGCGCGCTTGGGCGGCGCCGTCACGATGGACTTTAGCGCCGATGTCGGCTTCATCAGCTTGTCGAGATTGGGCAGCGGCCGCTTCAGCTCATCGCTCGCATTGAACGCTTGCTCCATGGCGTGCGCCGCCGAGAGCACGAAGGCATCCGCGCGCGCGCCACCGACCACCTGCAGTCCGAACGGAAAACCGGCGTGGTCGACGCCGCAGGGAATGGAGATCGCGGGATTGGTCGCAAGCGTCACGACGTAAGTGAGCGAGAGCCAGTGATAGTAGTTACGCAGCGGCTTGCCGTTCATCTCGCTCAGATAGAGCTGCGTCCATGGGAATGGCGAGACCGGCACGGTCGGTGCGAGAACGAGATCGTACTCGTTGAACAGCTCCTGGAATTTCCGGTAGATGCGTGTCTGCTCGAGATTGGCCCAGGCCACATCGGCGATGCCCATCTTGGCGCCGATCTCGTAGTTCGCACGAATGTTGGGCCCGAGTGACGCAGGATCCTTCTCGTAGGCATCGCGGTAGCGTCCGACGAAGGCGATCGCGCGGACGACGTCGAAGCACTCGTCGATCTTGCCGAGATCGGGCTCGATGCGATCGCAGCGCTGGAAGAGATGGCGCATGGCCTTCATGCGATCGCGAAACACTTTGCGGATCGGCTTGTCGACAGGGCTCGTGCCGAAGTCCTCGGTCCATGCAACCTTCAATCCGCCGAGATCGACAGGTTTCGGAGTTGCGAGCGTGCCGAGATCCACGTCGTAGCTCAGCGGATCGATGGCGTGCTGTCCGGCCTGTGCTGCCATGAGCTGACACGTATCCGCGACCGTGCGGCCCATGGGCCCGAGCACCGAGATCGCCGACCATCCCATGGGGCGCATGGTGTGCGGCACGAGGCCCGGCGAAGGCCTGAAGCCGACGACGCCGTTGACCGCGCCCGGAATGCGCAGCGACCCGCCCGTGTCCGATCCCGTGCACACCGGCAGCATGTCCGTCGCGAGCGCGGCCGCAGAACCACCCGACGAGCCACCTGCGTTCATCGTCGGATCGAACGGATTGCCCGTCGCGCCCCACACGGGATTGCGGCTGTTCGCACCGGCGCCGAACTCCGGCACGTTCGTTTTCGCGACGACGATGCCGCCGGCGGCGCGAATGCGCGCGACCATGACGGTGTCGTTCTCGGGCACATTGTCCTTATAGAGCGGTGAGCCGTAGGTGCTCAGCAGGCCACCCGTATTTTCCAGATCCTTCACCCCGACCGGCAGGCCGTGCAGCGCGCCGAGCGTCTCGCCATCGCGCACGGCTTTCTCTGCAGCCTTGGCTTCCTTGCGCGCGCGGGCGTAGCAGGTCGCCGTTACCGCATTTACCGCCGGATTGATCTCCGCGATGCGGTCGATGCACGCCTCGAGCAGCTCGACGGGCGAGATCTCCTTGGAGCCGATGCGGCGGCGCATTTCGACAGATGAGAGCGAGAGTAGGTCTGAGTGCTTGGGCATCGAGAAATCCCGCTTGCGTGAAGGGCTGATCATGGGCTCGAGAAAAAACCCCTTCTCAGTTGTCTGAGAAGGGGCCGATTGTCAGATCAGAACACCACCACGCTGCGGATGCTCTCGCCGGCGTGCATGAGATCGAAGCCCTTATTGATGTCGGCGAGCGGCATCGTGTGGGTGATCATCGGGTCGATGGAGATCTTGCCCTCCATGTACCAGTCGACGATGCGCGGCACATCCGTGCGCCCGCGCGCGCCGCCGAAGGCCGTGCCTTTCCACGTGCGGCCCGTCACGAGCTGGAAGGGGCGCGTCTTGATCTCCTGGCCAGCGCCGGCGACGCCGATGATGATCGACTGGCCCCAGCCGCGATGCGAGCATTCGAGCGCGGCCCGCATGACCTCGACATTGCCCGTGCAGTCGAAGGTGTAGTCGGCGCCGCCGATCTGGTCCGCTCCGCGCTTCGTCATGTTGACGATATGCGCGACGAGATCACCGCCCACTTCCTTCGGGTTCACGAAGTGGGTCATGCCGAAGCGCTCGCCCCACGCCTTCTTGTCGTTGTTGAGGTCGACGCCGATGATCATGTCGGCGCCCGCGAGCTTGAGGCCCTGGATCACATTGAGACCGATACCGCCGAGGCCGAACACGACGGCAGTCGAACCGATCTCGACCTGCGCTGTGTTGATGACGGCGCCGACGCCGGTCGTGACGCCACAGCCGATGTAGCAGATCTTGTCGAACGGCGCGTCCTTGCGCACTTTCGCGACAGCGATCTCCGGCAGCACGGTGAAGTTCGAGAAGGTCGAGCAGCCCATGTAATGGTGGATGGGCTTGCCATCGAGCGAGAAGCGGCTCGTGCCGTCCGGCATGAGGCCCTGGCCCTGCGTCGCGCGGATGGCCGTGCAGAGGTTCGTCTTGCGCGAGAGGCATGAGGGGCAGGTGCGGCATTCGGGCGTATAGAGCGGGATGACGTGATCGCCCTTTGCGACGCTGGTGACGCCGGGACCGACATCGACCACCACGCCGGCGCCTTCGTGGCCCAGGATCGCGGGGAAGAGACCCTCCGGATCGGTGCCCGAGAGCGTGAACTCGTCGGTGTGGCAGATGCCCGTTGCCTTCACCTCGACCAGCACCTCGCCGGCCCTCGGACCTTCGAGGTCGACTTCGACGATCTCGAGGGGTTTTCCCTTCTCGAAGGCGACGGCGGCGCGGGTCTTCATAGCAGAACGTCCTTCCACAAAATTTCGCGGCATAGCTGTACGGGGCAGCGGCGCGCTTCCATGCTCGCGACCACATGGCGCGACCGGTTCGGCGCAAGTATTACAGTCTTCGCCGGCGATCGAAAGGCCCTGGCGC
>JAEYYJ010000279.1 GCA_023430845.1 Pseudomonadota bacterium | reverse complement strand
GGCCGCAACAGCGACCTCAAGGTCGGCGACGAGGTCGAGGTCTACCTGGAGCGCGTCGAGAATGCGCTCGGTGAGGCTGTCCTGTCGCGTGACAAGGCGCGCCGCGAAGAGAGCTGGACCCGTCTCGAGAAGCGCTTCGAGGCCAACGAGAAGGTCGAAGGCGTCATCTTCAACAAGGTGAAGGGCGGCTTCACGGTCGATCTCGACGGCGCCGTGGCGTTCCTGCCGGGCTCGCAGGTGGACATCCGTCCCGTGCGCGACATCGGCCCGCTGATGAACCAGCCGACGCAGTTCCAGATCCTCAAGATGGACCGCCGTCGCGGCAACATCGTCGTCTCGCGCCGCTCGGTGCTCGAGGAGACGCGGGCCGAGCAGCGGACCGAGATCGTCGCCCGCCTCGCCGAAGGCCAGGTCATCGACGGTGTGGTCAAGAACATCACGGATTACGGTGCGTTCATCGACCTCGGCGGCATCGACGGCCTGCTGCACGTCACCGACATGGCATGGCGCCGCGTCAATCATCCGAGCGATGTCGTCAACGTCGGCGACACCGTGAAGGTACAGATCATCCGCATCAATCCGGATACGCAGCGCATCAGCCTCGGCATGAAGCAGCTGCAGTCTGATCCCTGGCAGGGCATCGAGGCGAAGTATCCGGTTGGCGCGCGCTTCTCCGGCACGATCACGAACATTGCCGACTACGGCGCGTTCGTGGAGCTGGAGCCGGGCGTCGAGGGCCTGATCCACGTCTCGGAAATGAGCTGGACGAAGAAGAACACGCACCCCGGCAAGATCGTCTCGACGAGCCAGCAGGTGGACGTGCAGGTGCTCGAGGTCGACCCCAACAAGCGCCGCATCAGCCTCGGCCTGAAGCAGACGCAGGAGAACCCCTGGGACGGCTTCCTCGTCACGCATCCGAAGGGCACGATGGTCGAGGGACCGGTCCGCAACATCACCGAGTTCGGCCTGTTCATCGGCCTCGACGGTGGCGTGGACGGCATGGTCCATCTCTCCGACCTCGACTGGAACAAGTCGGGGGACGAGGCGATCAAGGACTACAAGAAGGGCGACAACGTCAAAGCTGTCGTGCTCGACGTCGACAGCGCCAAGGAGCGCATCTCGCTCGGCATCAAGCAGGTCTCCGGCGACCCGCTCGACACGATCGCCAAGTTCAAGAAGGGCGATCCCGTCACGTGCGAGGTCATCGCGGTCGAAGCGAACGGCATCCAGGTGCGCATCGCCGAGAGCGATATCACGACCTACGTGAAGCGTTCGGACCTCTCGCGCGACCGCTCCGAGCAGCGGCCTGAGCGGTTCAACGTCGGTGACAAAGTCGATGCGGCGGTGATCAGCGTCGACAAGACCACGCGGCGCATCCAGGTCTCGATCAAGGCCCTGGAGATCGCCGAGGAGAAGCAGGCTGTTGCCCAGTACGGCTCCAGCGACTCGGGCGCCTCGCTCGGCGATATCTTCAAGGCTGCCTTGAAGCGCCGTGAGGGTGGCGAAGAAGAAGAGAAGCAGTAAAATCTGCTGGTCGACAAAGGCGCCGCGAACGTGCCACGTTCGCGGCGCCTTTTTATTGGCGCGGTCACGAAACAGCGCAGGGAGAGGTGCCGGTGAGTACTGAGCCGAGTGCCGAGCCGCACGTCCGCGTGCATCCCGCGATAGACAGTATCGATGCCGCCGTCTGGGACGCGCTCGCGAACCCGGACCCGCTGACGCTCAATCCTTTCACCACGCACGCTTTCCTGCAGGCGCTCGAACGATCCGGTACGGTCGGTCGGCGCACGGGCTGGTCGCCCTGCCATCTGGCGCTCGAGCAGGACGGCGCGATCACAGGCGTCGCGCCCTGCTATCTCAAGAGCCACAGCAAGGGCGAGTACATCTTCGACTATGGTTGGGCCGAGGCCTACGAACGGGCGGGCGGGAGCTACTATCCCAAGCTCCAGATCGCCGTGCCGTTCACGCCTGTCCCGGGGCGCCGATTCATGGTCGGTGCAGGTGAGGGCGCGGAGATGCGCGAGCACCTACTGCTTGCCGGCGCCGTCGCACTTGCCAAGGAAGCCGATGCCTCATCCGTGCACGCCACCTTCGTCACTGAAGAGGAATGGTCGCGCATCGGTGCCGACGTCGGCTGGCTTCAGCGGACGGACCAGCAGTTCCACTGGCAGAATGCGAGCTACGCGACCTTCGACGATTTTCTCGCGAGCCTCGCCTCGCGCAAGCGCAAGGCTGTCCGTAAGGAGCGCGCCGAGGCGCAGAGCATTCCCGGCCTCAGCATCGAGCATCTCCGCGGGCGCGATATCACCGAAGCGCACTGGGATGCGTTCTTCGAGTTCTACATGGATACGGGCAGCCGGAAGTGGGGGCGGCCCTATCTCAATCGCAAATTCTATTCGCTGCTTGGCGCGGTCATGGGGGATCGCTGCCTGCTCGTGATGGCGCGACGCGGCGACAAGTACATCGCAGGCGCGCTCAATCTCATTGGTGGTGACTGTCTCTATGGCCGCTACTGGGGCGCGATCGAACATCACCCCTTCCTGCATTTCGAGCTTTGCTACTATCAGGCTATCGAGATCGCGATCGCCATGAAGCTCGCACGCGTCGAGGCGGGCGCACAGGGCGAGCACAAGCTCGCGCGCGGCTACATGCCGACGCCGACCTATTCGGTCCACTGGATTGCTGATCCGGGTTTTCGCAAGGCGGTCGCCCGCTATCTCGTGGAGGAGCGGGACTACATGGCACAGCAGCGGCTCGCGCTTGCCGAGTATGGCCCTTATAGGAAGAGTGCGTGCGACTGATCCTGATTTCGCGCCCAGCAGGGAATACCGGAGCAAGAGAATGAGCATTTCGACGATCGGTTTCATCGGCCTCGGCGTCATGGGCGAAGCCATGTGCCGGAACCTCGCCCAGAAAGGCTCGTGGAAGGTCGTTGCGTTCGACCAGCGCCAGGAGCCCCTCGAGCGTCTGAAGGCCGATAACGTCGGGATTGCGACTTCGCTGCGGGGGCTCGCCCAAGCTGCCGATGTGATCATCATGTGCCTGCCGGGGGGCCGCGAGGTCGAGATCGTCACGGATGGCTCATCAGGCCTCGTCGCGCTCATGCGCTCAGGTCAGACGCTGGTCGATATGTCGACGGCACCGCCTGCGCTCATGCGCAAGCTTGCTGCGGATCTTGCCGCCAAGGGCGCGGACTTTGCCGATGCGCCGATCGCGCGCACGCGCCGTGCGGCCGTCGACGGCACGCTCTCGATCATGGTCGGGGGATCACCGGAGGTCTTCGCGCGCCTGAAGCCGATCCTGGAGACCATGGGCAACGAGATCACCCACTGCGGTGAGGTCGGCGCGGGGCAGGTTGTGAAGATCATGAACAACATGGTCGTGTTCGAGACGACCATGGCCGTTGCGGAAGCGCTCTCGATTGCCGAAGCTTCGGGCGTCGACGGCAAGCTGCTGCTGGAGACCATGTCGAAGGGCTCCGCCGACAGCTTCGTGCTGCGCAATCACGGCATGAAGCACCTTCTGCCACAGGATTATCCGGAAGGCGCCTTCTCGGTGCGCTATGGCCAGAAGGATCTCTCTTATGCGCGCGATCTCGCGAAGGCGGCCGGCATCAAGGCGCGCGGTGCCGATCTCGTCGCGACGCTTTTCGACGAGGCCATCATGGCCGGCGACGGCGATCGCTATACGCCGGTCATTCGCAAGGTCATGAAGGACGAGGGGTGA
>JAEYYJ010000243.1 GCA_023430845.1 Pseudomonadota bacterium | reverse complement strand
CCGAAGATCGCGACCACGGCGAGCGCCAGAATGATCAGCGGGAACGCCATGAAGATGTCCATCACGCGCTGGAAAAGCAGATCGAAGCGCCCGCCGAAGTAGGCCGATGTCACGCCGAGGATCAGGCCCAGGAAGCAGCCCACAAAGGATGAGACGAAGCCGACGAGAAGGGCGGTGCGGGCACCGTAAATGATGCGCGAGAGGAGGTCGCGGCCAAACTGGTCGGTGCCGAGCAGGTGATCCCAATCGGGGCCGGTGAGCATCGCACCGAAGTCGTTTTCGGTCGGGTCATAACTTGTGAGGAATGGCGCGAAGGTGGCCATGACGATCATCGCAATGACGATGAAGCCGCCGAACGCACCGAGCGGGTTGCCTCGACAGAAGGAGCCGAGCGTGCCGAGAAGTGTCGGCCGGCGCGGAATGTCCTCGACGATCGGAGCAGGGGAGACGGTTTCTGTAGCCATGGCTCTCTGCCCTCAGCGCGTGTAGCGGATGCGCGGATCCAACCACGCATAGATGATGTCGACCACGAAGTTCGTGAGGGCGAAAATCGCGACGACCAACATCACGAGAATCTGGGTCATCTGATAGTCGTGATTGAGCACGGACTCGACAAACAGCTTTCCGAGGCCGTTCAGATTGAAGACCTGCTCAGTCACGACGAGACCGCCCATGAGGAATGCGAATTCGATGCCGACAACGGTCACGACCGGGAGCAGCGCATTCCGCAGAGCGTGGCGATTGATCACGAGCTTCTCGAAGAGGCCTTTGGCACGTGCCGTCCGGACATAGTCCTCGCGCAACACCTCCAGCAGCGCCGAACGCGTCATGCGCGTTGCGACCGCCGAGTAGCGATAACCCGTCGCCAGCGCCGGCCAGATAAGCATGGACAGGTTATACCAAGGGTCCTCCCAAATCGGCACATAGCGGATCGGCGGCATCCATGCCACGCCGAACCAAGCCTTGCTCGTGATGAGGATGGTGAGAATGATCAGGATGCCGAGCCAGAAGGACGGCATGGCGATGCCGGCAATCGTGAACGTGCGGACGAAGTAGTCGATCCATGTGTTCTGCTTGACCGCAGAGATCGTCCCGAGCGGAATCGCGATCAGGATCGCGGTCAGCGTCGCCATGATGGCAACTTGGAGTGAAAGCTCGAAGCGCAGGCCGATCTCTTCGATGATCGGCCGATTGGTCCACATCGAATTGCCGAAGTCGAACGTCACCAGCCCTTTCATGAAGACCAGGAACTGCGTCCACATCGGCTGATCGAGGCCGAGTTCCCGGCGGCAGTTGTCGAGAACGTCTTGCACCACCGATCCGCCGCCCGCTGCGAGCCGCAAAAAGCAGATGTCGCCAGGAATGGCGCGCATCAGCAGGAAGATGAGCACCGCCGCGCCAAACAGCGTCGGTATCATCAGCAGGAGGCGCTTGATCACATAGCGCAGCATCGCAGTCCTCGAGTTCGGGTGGTCTATACTCAAGGGCCACGGCCCGAAGGCCGTGGCCCGATTGGTGCGTACTCAGGTCGCTATCACTTGTCGATCCAGACGACGTCGAGCTGATTGCCGATGTAGTGGCTCGGGCTGATCTTCCAGCCCTTCATGTACGAGCGGTGCGGAATGATCCGGTACCACCACAGCGAGATGAAGTTGTGAGCCTCTTCGTCGAGGACGCGCTTCTCGTAAGCCCGCATGAGCTTACGCTGCTCGGCTACATCGGAAGTGCGGTTCATCTTCTCGTGCATTTCCTCGAGGACGGGGTCCTTGAAGCGGCCATACTGATCGCCGGCGGAACCGAGGAACTTCGAGACATCGGCAAGAGGGTTCACAACCGATTTGCAGTTGAACTCGAGCGCTACGTCGAAGTTGCCGGACCGGAGCTGGGCATAGAACGGGCCCGTCGCTTCCGCTTTCTGGGTCACTTCGATGCCAGCCCGCTTCCACTGGTCGATCAGCCAAGTTCCGACGATCGTGTAGGGCTGATCGACGGCGCGGTTCGCGAGCGTGAACTTGAGGTTCTCGTGACCCGCTTCCTTGAGCAATTTCCTGGCCTCGGCACGCGACTTCTCAATGTCGGTGCCGTAACCGGCGAGCTGCATCAGCTCCTCTTTCGTCGCCGCGAGCGGATGGTTGGGGAACACGATGCCACCGACCGTCTTGACGATCGCGATCTTGGCCAGGTTCGGCGCACCGCCCCAACGATCGACCGCAAGGCTCAGAGCCTTACGCACGCGCACGTCGTCGAACGGCTTGCGCTCATGGTTTGGCGTCATGATGAGGACGCAGTTCCAGTCGCTCTCCTGAACCGTGATGTCCTTGCCGAGGGCGGCAACGAGATCGTCACGGCTCTTCGGTGGGAAGCCGCGGAACTCGACGGCTGCCTGATCACCGCGAATGGCCTGGACGCGCAGCGTCTGGGTCTTCGCGAAGATCGCCTCGAAACCGTCGAGGTAGGGTTGGCCCTTGTGGTGGTAGTTCGGATTCCGCTTGCCGGTGATGCGGGCGCCGGCCTCACGGACGTCGAATATGAACGGGCCGGAGCCCATCACATTCTTCTCATACCAACGTGGATCAGCGTCGAGCTTGGCTTTCGAGTAGATCCAGCTGAACGGCGAAGCCAGCGAGGGGATGAAAGCGCCCGACGGATACTTCAGCTTGAAGACGATCGTCTGGTCATCGGGAGCCGTGACGCTCTCGACCATACTGAATTCGGCCTCGCGAGCGCTCGAAATGCCCTCCGGCGGGTTGATAATCCGCTGATAGGTGGCGAGCACGTCCTTCGACGTCAAAGCTGATCCGTCGTGGAATTTCAATCCCGGGAGCAGCTTGAAAGTATAGGTCTTGCCGTCGTCTGTCGGAGTCGGCATTTCCGTGCAAATATCGCAAACGAACTTGCTCGAGTCGGCCGGATCCTGCGGATCGGGGCGGATCAGCACGCTATAGAACGGCGCGATCGGATGAACGATCGCGAACGTCGTCTCGCGATGGCCGTCGAAGCTTGGCGGCTCGTCGGGCACCACGAATTTGAGAACGCCGCCCCGCTTGGGCTCCTGAGCCTGGGGTGCCCCCAGGCCTGCGACCGCAAACGCGGCCGCGAGCGGTAGTGCCAATACGCTTGTCTTCCACTTCATTGCCAGTCCTCCTCGGTAAACCCTTTATCTAGGCTTCCCTTCTTCGCTTCCTTCCGTATTTCGGCCGGTTCGGGCGCATCGCGATCAATGAGCGGCGCCGATTGCCACGGCCTATACCTCGCTGCAGGCGACCCAATGATTTGGGCTGAGTTCGCGCAGCGCGGGTATTTCCTTGCGGCAGTTCTCGACTGCGATCGGGCAGCGCGGATTGAATACGCAGCCGGGCGGCGGGCGCAGAGGGCTCGGCAGCTCGCCGGTGATGATGCGGCGCGGGCGCGTGCGCTCGATCACCGGATCGGGGATCGGCGCGGCCGCCAGCAGCGCCTGCGTGTAGGGATGCTTCGGATTGGCGAACAGTTCGTCAGCCGGCGCGTATTCAACGATCTTGCCGAGGTACATCACCGCCACCTTGTGCGAGATGTGGCGGACGACGGCGAGATCGTGTGCGATGAAGAGGTAACTCAGCCCGAGCTTCTGCTGCAGGCCCTCGAGCAGGTTGATGACCTGGCCCTGAATCGACACGTCGAGCGCCGAAACCGCCTCGTCGCACACGATGAACTTCGGATTGACCGAGAGCGCGCGCGCGATGCCGACGCGCTGGCGCTGCCCGCCCGAGAGCTGGTGCGGATAGCGATCTGCCATGTAGCCATGCAGGCCCACGAGCGACAGCAACTCGGCCACTCTATCGTTGATCTTTTCCTTTGGCAGAATTTTATGGACGCTCATCGGTTCGCCGATGATGTCGCCGACGGTCATGCGCGGATTGAGCGATGAGAAGGGATCCTGGAAGATCACCTGCATCTTCTTGCGCACGGCGAGCATTTCATCGCTGCCGGCATTGGCGAGGTCGGCGCCCTCAAAGAGGATCTTGCCGTCCGTCGGATCATCGAGGCGGAGCACGACGCGCCCGAGCGTGGACTTACCGCAGCCCGACTCGCCCACGAGGCCGAGCGTCTCACCGGGCGCGATATCGAGCGTTATCTTGTTGACGGCGCGCACGAGTTTCTTCGGTTGGAAGAAACCGCCGCTGATCGGGAAGAACTTCGTCACATCCTTGAGCTGAAGGATGGGACCTGTCGCGCCGTTCGCGACGGCGCCGATCGCCTCGTGGTTGGCCGCCACGGGCTTGTCGATCTTTTCGAGCTCCCCTGATCGGTGGCAGGCAGCCCGGTGGCCCGTCTCGATTTCGACGAGCGGCGGGTTCACCGCGCATTTGTCGATCGCGAAGCGGCACCGCGGCCGGAAGCGACAGCCTTCAGGCGGCTTGAGCAGGTTCGGCGGCGCGCCTTCAATAGTCTGCAGGCGCATGGCGCGTCCACGATCGAGGCGAGGAACGGCTGACAGAAGGCCGCGCGCATAAGGATGGCGCGCATTGCCGAACACCTGCTCTGCCGTGCCGCTTTCGACGATCCGCGCGGCGTACATTACATTTACGCGGTCGGCATAGCGCGCGACGATGCCGAGATTGTGCGTGATGATGATGACAGCAATGTCGAGGCGTCGCGACAGATCCTTCATCAACTCGAGAATCTGCGCCTGAATGGTGACGTCGAGCGCGGTCGTCGGCTCGTCGGCGATAAGCAGCTTCGGATTGCAGGCAAGTCCGATCGCGATCATCACGCGCTGGCGCATGCCGCCTGAAAGCTGGTGCGGATACTGCTCGAGACGGCTTTCGGGATCCGTAATGCCGACGAGGGTGAGCAGTTCGACAGCACGCGCCTTCGCCTCCTCTGGAGACATCTTCAAATGAATGAAGAGCGGCTCCATGATCTGAAGCCCGATCCTGAGGACCGGGTTCAGCGAGGTCATCGGCTCTTGGAAAATCATCGACACGTGATGACCGCGGACGCGGCGCATCTCTTCGTCGGAGAGTTTCAGGAGGTCGCGACCGTCGAAGTTGACCGTGCCGGACGTGATCTCGGCCGTCTGCGCAAGCAGACGCATGATCGTGAGGGCCGAAACGGATTTTCCCGAGCCCGATTCACCAACGATGGCGACCATCTCGCCGGGGTAAACCGTGTAGCCTACGTTCTCGACCGCACGCACAAGGCCATGGGATGAGCGGAACTGGACGCTCAGGTTCTCGATCTCGAGCACGGGTTTGCCCGACTTCGCAGCCGTCTGGCTGGATAGCACTTCCCCGCTCAGGGACTTTGTCGCCCCCTCCGCCGTCGTCTGCAAACTGAACCTCCCTAGTACATCCTCGGCAGCTCGTTCGCTGTCTGCCATTGCCGGATGTGCTCTTCACATCATCCATCTGAAGATACATTGCTGTCTTTTCGCAGGGAATGCAACCCGTTGTCCAGACATTTGGACGCCTGGATTAATGGCAAAGGAAATGCCGCAGTGCACCCTCGATCTGAGGGGCACCACGGCATTTCGAAGCGTCACGAAAGTCCGCGTGCCGAGGGTTAGAACAGCCCCTCGATCTGTCCTGCTTCGTTGAAGCGAATTGTCTCGGAGGCTGGAACCTTCGGCAGGCCCGGCATTGTCATGATCTCACCGCAGATGGCGACGATGAAGCCCGCACCAGCCGACAAGCGCACCTCGCGGATCGGCACCACGTGATCGACCGGCGCGCCGCGCAGGTTGGGATCCGTGGTGAACGAGTACTGTGTCTTCGCCACGCAGATGGGAAGATTGCCGTAGCCCATATCCTCCCAGGTCTTGAGCTGGTCGCGAACGCTCTTGTCGGCGGCGACGCTGCCAGCGCGGTAGATCTTTTTCGCGATGGTTTCGACCTTCTGGAGCAGGCCCATCTCCTCCGGGTAGAGCGGCGCGAACTTCGACGTTCCGCCGTCCGCAATCTCTACGACGCGGCGTGCCAGCGCCTCGATGCCCTTGGAGCCTTGTGCCCAGTGCTTGCACAGGAACGCCTCCGAGCCCTGGGATTTGGCGAATTCCTGAACGGCGGCGATCTCGGCATCCGTATCGGAGATGAAGTGGTTGATCGCGACGACGGCGGGAACGCCGAAGCTCTTCACGTTCTCGATGTGGCGGCCGAGATTGGCGAGACCCTTCTTGACGGCCTCGACGTTCTCGGTCCCGAGATCCTCGCGCTTCACGCCACCGTTCATCTTGAGCGCGCGCACGGTTGCGACGATGACGGCCGCGGCCGGATTGAGGCCCGCCTTGCGGCACTTGATGTCGAAGAATTTCTCGGCACCAAGATCGGCGCCGAAGCCGGCCTCGGTCACGACGTAGTCGGCGAGCTTGAGGGCCGTCTTGGTGGCGACCACCGAGTTGCAGCCGTGCGCGATGTTCGCGAAGGGGCCGCCGTGAATGAACGCCGGATTGTTCTCGAGCGTCTGCACGAGGTTCGGCTGCATGGCCTGTGCGAGCAGCACGGTCATGGCACCGTTGGCCTTGATGTCGCGGGCGTAGACGGGGCTGCGATCGCGGCGGTAGGCGATGATGATATCGCCGAGGCGCTTCTCGAGATCAGCAAGATCGGTCGCGAGGCAGAGGATCGCCATGACCTCCGACGCCACGGTGATGTCGAAGCCTGCTTCGCGCGGGAAGCCGTTCGCGACGCCGCCGAGCGAGCAGACGATCTCGCGCAGCGCGCGGTCGTTCATGTCCATGACGCGGCGCCAGGCAACGCGGCGCGTATCGATGTTCTGCGCGTTGCCCCAGTAGATGTGATTGTCGATCAGCGCCGAGAGCAGATTGTGCGCGCTCGTGATCGCGTGAAAGTCGCCGGTGAAATGGAGGTTGATGTCCTCCATGGGCACGAC
>JAEYYJ010000218.1 GCA_023430845.1 Pseudomonadota bacterium | reverse complement strand
CAAACCGGCGCCCGCTGCGCTTTCAGCTCACGCGCGCGCTTTCCATGACGGCGGCGACGCCCATGCCGCCAGCCGTGCAGATGGAAATGAGGCCACGCCCCCCGCTCTCGCCGAGCAGCTTCGCCAGTAGCGCTGTGATACGCCCGCCTGTTGCTGCGAACGGATGGCCGACGGCGAGCGAAGAGCCCTTCACATTCATTTTCATGCGGTCGATCGCACCGAGCGGCGCATCCTTGCCGAGACGCGTCTTGCAGTACGCCGGATCCTCCCAAGCCTTCAACGTCGCGAGTACCTGCGCGGCGAAAGCCTCATGGATCTCGTAGTAGTCGAAGCTCTGAAGCGTAAGGCCGGTGCGGTCGAGAAGGCGCGACACGGCGACAGTCGGTGCCATCAGCAGACCTTCGCCCGCAACGAAATCGACAGCCGCGGTCTGCGCGGCCGTGAAATACGCCAGAATGGGCAGGCCGCGTGCACGCGCCCATTCCTCCGACGCGAGCAGCACGGCCGACGCGCCATCCGTAAGTGGCGTCGAGTTGCCAGCCGTGAGGGTGGCGCGATCAGTTTTGTCGAAAGCGGTCTTCAGCGAGGCAAGACGCTCGACGCTGATATCGGGGCGCAGATTGTTGTCTCGGAACACACCGGCGCACGGCACGATGAGATCATCGAAATAGCCGGTGCGGTAAGCCTCCGCCGCCTTGATGTGACTTTCGTAGGCGAGCTGGTCCTGATCCTGGCGAGAGATCTTCCAATGCTGCGCCATCAGTTCCGTATGCTGGCCCATGGAGAGGCCCGTTCGCGGCTCGGCGACCGATGGCGGCTGCGGAGCCAGCTCGCGCGGCGAGAAACCTTTAAACGCGGCGAGCTTCTCACCGAATGAGCGGCCTTGCTGGACGGCCACCAGCCGCTTGGCAAGCGGCTTCGAGACGACGATCGGCGCATCCGAAGTTGTGTCGGAGCCGCAGGCGATGCCGGATTCGATTTCTCCGATGGCGATCTTGGCAGCAATGCCCATCGCGGCCTGAAGACCGGTGCCGCAGGCCTGGATCAACGTCGTGCCCGGCGATGTCGGGGCGAGTTTCGTGCCGAGGACGGCTTCGCGCGCGAGATTCCAGTCCCGCGAATGCGAGACCACGGCGCCGCCAACGACCTCGTCCACATGCACACCGGCGAGGCCGAACTTATCGACGAGGCCACTCAGTGCGGCCGTGAGCATCTCGAGATTGCCGAGGTCCGCATAAAGCGTATTGGAGCGACAGAAGGGGATGCGGCTGCCACCGACGACAGCGACCTTCCTCGTGGATTGTTGCATGGCCCTCGCGTCCTGCTCTGCAGTCCTGGCGCTTCGTTTACCCGGAATCGCAGTTGAATGCCACGACGTCGGCACAACCTAAATGCGGCACCGCACGCAAAGTTTCCGGGCTGGGCTGGCGCCTTGGCAGGCGCACGTCTCTCAGGCGTGACTCGTTTGCATCAGATCACCGGCAAGCGACCGCGGTGGCACCATCGGCACTTCCAATTTCGACCCAACTGCCGCAATAACAATATGTGGCGACTTTGAGGCAAGCCTTTGAGGAGGCTCGCAGCTCTGAGGGGTCGCCGTAAACATGCGCATAAGAATTCGAAGGTAATAGAACGAGGATCAGGCCACGGTCTTCGTTGCCCGTTGTTGTGTGTTCAAACCAAGAAGATGCGGATGCTGCGATGATCGGAGACATGCCGGAAGGTGATGCCGAGGGATCCCTCGTTCAAGTCGGCGGGCTCGTGCGCGGGCTCGCGATCGTATTGGCTCTGACGGCGCCGCTGGCGACAGCAGACGCTTCGGAAGGCAATAGCTGGGCAAACAACGCCTGGTCCAACGGCGCTTTCGCGAGCAACTACACGCCGCCTCCTGCTTACGACCACTCGTTCGCACGCCAGTGGGAGGCCAATCCGCCGAAGGGCTTCCCAACGCTCTCGCCCGAGAACATCGCGGCGCTCAAGGAAGCCATCAACCGCTACACGGACATCGTTGCGAAGGGCGGCTGGCAGCCGCTACCGGACGCGCAGCTCCAACCCGGGGCGATGGGCTCATCCGTTGCCCTGCTCCGCCAGCGGCTCGCCATGTCCGGTGACCTGCGTGAAGCCGACGACTACGGCACGCCCATGTTCGACGGCGCGCTCGAGCGCGCGGTGCGCCGCTTCCAGGCCTCGAATGGCCTGACACCGACGGGCATCGTCGACAAGCGCACGGTCGCCGCGCTCAACGTCTCTGCCGCCGCGCGCCTGCGCCAGCTCAAGACGAACCTCAGCCGCCTCACGGAAATGACGCGCTCGGTCCCGAAGCGCTATGTCATCGTCAATATCCCGGCGGCGCAGATCGAGGCGGTGGAAAGCGACAAGGTCGTGTCTCGTCACTCGGGCGTGGTCGGCAAGACGGATCGCCAGACGCCGATCCTGCGCTCGCACATCCACGAGCTGAATTTCAATCCCGTCTGGCATCTGCCGCCGACAGTGATCCAGAAGGATCTCATTCCGAACGGCCGCGCCATGTCCAAGAAGGGACAGGATGTGCTCGCGAAGTTCGGCATAGACGCCTACGGCGGCGACGGCAAGAAGCTCGACAGCACGAAGATAAACTGGAACAGCGCAGCGACGCAGGGGCTGACGTTTCGCCAGAAGCCCGGCCCGGAGAATCCGCTCGGGTTCGTGAAGATTAACTTCCACAACAGCCATTCGGTCTACATGCACGACACGCCGTCGGACCGCATGTTCGGGCGCAACTTCCGCGCCGCCAGCTCGGGCTGCGTTCGCGTGCAGGGTATCGAGCATCTTGCCGCCTGGCTCATGCAGGACCAGGGCTGGGACAAAGAGCGCGTGCTCGCCATGAAGAAGTCGGGCGAGCGCTTGGATGTGCGCCTCAAGAAACCGATGCCGCTGTTCTTCGTGTACATCACGGCCTGGGCGACGGAGGATGGGGTGATCCAGTTCCGGCGTGATCTCTACCAGCGCGATGGTGTCGGCGAGACGGCATCGGCGTACTGAGCAGTGCCCATCGGTCGAAATAGAAAGCCCCGGCCCTTTTCGGACCGGGGCTTATTTTTTTCCGGCGTCAGGCGTCAGCCGCAATACCAGATCGGGCCGACCTGGACGCAGGCACCCGGGCGCTTGCCCCGACCGTCCCAGCGACGGCACGCACGGCGCTCGCCCCAACGATTGTGGCGATGCCAGCCACGGCGATCGCGCTGACACGAGCGGTGGTCGCCATGGACCTGCTGCAAGAGCTCACTGCTCACACCGCTCGGGATTTGGCTCATATTGTTGGCCGGCGCAGCGGCTGCGAGTGTCGCGGACGCGCCGAAGAAGGCTGCAGCCGCCAAGGCTTTGAGCACGATCGCCATTTGCAATTCCTTCTGCTGTTGGATTCCGAACGGGAAACGCTCAAGGCGGATCGTCGGTTGCAGAAGGAATCAAACGCGAGCCGGTAGTCAGTTCAGCATAGCTGCGCGCTGCAGTCGCACACTCGTTAATCCGGCGCCGGAATGAACTCCTCGGCATCGCCCGGGACAGTATCGAAGCGCTTCGCTTTCCAGTCAGCCTTTGCCGCATTAATGCGATCACGCGACGAGGAGACGAAGTTCCACCAGATGTGCCGCGGACCATCCATGGGCTCACCGCCGAGCAGCATGAGACGCGCGTTGCTCAACGCCAGGATCGAGATGCGATCTCCGGGGCGGAAGATGAGCAGCCGTCCCGCCTCGAAGCGATCGCCGGCAATGTCGATCTCACCCGCAACGATATAGACCGCACGCTCGTCATAGCCCGGATCGAGCGGCAACACGGCGCCGGGTGCCAACACCGCTTCGGCATAAAAGCTCGGATGCGGGAATTCGACCGGCGAGCGCTGACCGTACAGCTCACCCATGATGAGCCGCACGCGCTTACCCTCACCCATGATGCGAGGCAGCTCCTCCGTGCCATGATGCGCAAACGTGGGCGGTGTTTCCTCATGCGATTTCGGCAGCGCCGCCCAGGCCTGGATTCCGTACAGCTCGTGCTGGTGCGACCGCACCTCGGCGGCTGTGCGCTCGGAATGGACGATCCCGGAGCCGGCCGACATGAGATTCAATTCACCCGGCTTGATCGGCAGCGACGTGCCGAGGCTGTCTCGGTGCCAGATCTCGCCCTGAAAGAGATAGGTCACCGTCGCGAGCCCGATATGGGGGTGCGGGCGCACATCCATGCCCGTGCCGAGCAGGAACTCGGCTGGACCCATCTGGTCGAAGAATATGAAGGGGCCGACCATCTGCTTAGCGGCCGACGGAAGCGCGCGGCGTACTTCGAATCCGCCGATGTCGCGCGCACGCGGGACTATGACGTGCTCGATGGCATCGCAGGAAAATGCGTCACCCGGGATTGGATCGTGATGGGGCAGTTCGCTCATGTCGGCCTCCTCGATTGGCTTTCGCGGGCACGGTTCTGTTGCATCAGCATAGGCGGCTTGGAGCTGACCGCAAGCCATTGAAATAAGGCGCCGCATCACCAGTTTGACGAACGATCAGGGCATTTCTAACATGAAGAACCACCACGGCGCCTACAGGCTTGCGCCCCCGGAGGTCAGCATTGGACCGATCCACCAAGGAAAGCGCGACCGGGCTCATCCAGCTCAATGAGCGCACGCGCGAGATCTTCCGTCATATCGTCGAGTCGTATCTCGCGACGGGCGAACCCGTCGGCTCCCGCAATCTCTCGCGCCATCTGCCGATGACGCTCTCCCCGGCATCCGTCCGCAACGTCATGTCGGACCTGGAGCACCTCGGCCTCATCTACGCGCCGCACACGTCCGCCGGCCGCCTGCCGACTCAGACCGGCCTTCGCCTGTTCGTCGACGGCCTGCTCGAGGTCGGCAACCTGACCGATGAGGAACGCCGCCAGATCGAAGCCCAGGTCAAGGTCAAGCGGCAGCGCTCGGTTGATCAAGTGCTCGCCGAAGCCGGCGACATGATCTCGGGCCTCTCGCATTGCGCCGGTCTCGTCATCAGCGAGAAGCGTGACGACCATCTGAAGCACATCGAGTTCGTGCCGCTGGAGCCCGGCAAGGCGCTCGTCGTTCTCGTCCGCGAGGATCAGACCGTCGAGAACCGCGTCATCAACATCCCCCGCGGGCTGCCGCCGTCCGCACTCGTGGAAGCGACAAACTATCTCAACGCGCAAATCCGCGGGCTCAATCTCAACGAGGCAAGGGTCGCGATCGAGCGGCAGCTCGCAACCGCCAAGGCCGAGCTCGACGCCCTGACGAAGAAGGTGATCGAGGCCGGGCTCGCGACATGGTCGGGTGCCGGCGACGAACGCAAGAGCCTCATCGTGCGGGGCCAGGGCAACCTGCTCAAGGATCTGACGGCAATCGAGGATCTCGAACGCATTCGCCAACTCTTCGATGACCTCGAAGCCAAGCGCGAGCTCGTCCAGCTCCTCGGTCTCGCCGAGAGAGGCGACGGCGTCCATATCTTCATCGGCTCGGAGAACCAGCTCTTCTCGCTGTCGGGGTCGTCGCTGATCGTATCGCCCTTCCGCGATTCCTCGCGCAAGATCGTCGGCGTCCTCGGCGTGATCGGCCCGACGCGCCTGAATTATGCGCGGATTATTCCGATGGTCGACTACACTGCACGACTGGTCAGCCGCAGTTTGACTTGATTTTGCCGCCCTGGGGCATGATATGCGAGGGTCGAGCGCGATCGCCTGCCGGACGCTCGGACCCGGCGGCGCCGAGCATCCCTGACGCGCTATTCATTTGGACGAGCACGAGGAAGCATGAGCAATCAGACCCACGATCCCCAGACGCCAGGACATGGCGCCGGGGCGCCCGAGCCTGAGCAGAACGCCCCAGCAGGCACCGATGCGAAGAGCGCCGCCGCCGCAGCCGAGTACCGCCAGCAGGCAGGAGAATCTCCTGCCGCGCAGGCGCCGGCTCCGGAGACTGCTCGCCTGGAGGCTCTCCAGGCCGAGGTACGCGATCTGAAAGATCAGGTTCTGCGCGCCTACGCGGAGATGGACAACGTGCGCAAGCGCGCGGAGCGCGAGCGCCTCGATACACAGAAGTACGCCGTCTCCAAGTTCGCCAAGGACATGCTGTCCGTTGCCGACAACCTGGAGCGGGCCCAGGCCGCGGTGCCGAGCGACACCTCCGATCCGGTCCTCAAGGGCCTCCTCGATGGCGTTACGGTAACCGAGCGCGGCCTCGCCGGCGTACTCGAGCGCTACGGCATCAAGCGCATTCCCGCCGAAGGCGCGGCATTCGATCCTCATCAGCATCAGGCGGTCATGGAGCACCAGGATGCGAGCGTGCCGAACGGTACGGTCGTGCGCGTGTTCGAGGCCGGCTATACCATCGAGGACCGCGTCCTGCGGCCGGCGTCGGTCGTCGTTGCCAAGGGCGGACCAAAGGCCGCCCCAGCGCAGGGTGCAGACGCAACGGGGGACGGCGCAACAGCGCCCGAAGCCGAAAACGACAATGCTGCTAACGGCGGTTCGCCGGGGTCTTCGCCCTAGGCATAAGGCTCATGCAAACTCGCAGTGCAAAATTGTCACAAAGGTGTGGATTGCGGGCGTTGCAGGGCTTCCGAGGCACTCCTATATACCGGTGAGCCAAATCACCAACTCCAGGGAACCGGAGCTGCCGACCCCCGCGGGTTTAAGCCACTATCGGGTGCCGTAGCGGACCCGGCCGGTTTGCCGCAACGAGAGGATTGAGAAGAAAATGGCCAAAGTCATCGGGATCGATCTCGGGACGACGAACTCCTGCGTAGCTGTCATGGAAGGCGGCACGCCCAAAGTCATCGCCAACGCCGAGGGCGTGAATACGACCCCCTCGATCGTTGCATTCACGGACGACGGCGAGCGCCTCGTCGGCCTGCCGGCCAAGCGCCAGGCGGTGACCAACCCATCCAATACGCTCTTCGCGATCAAGCGCCTCATCGGCCGTCGCTTCTCGGACCCCATGGTCGAGAAGGACAAGCATCTCGTGCCCTACAAGATTACGAGCGGCGCGAACGGTGACGCCTGGGTCGAAGCCAACGGCAAGCCCTATTCGCCCTCGCAGGTCTCAGCCTTCATCCTGCAGAAGATGAAGGAAACGGCGGAGGCCTATCTCGGCCAGCCCGTCACGCAAGCCGTCATCACGGTGCCTGCCTACTTCAACGACGCCCAGCGTCAGGCCACGAAGGACGCCGGCAAGATCGCCGGCCTTGAGGTTCTGCGCATCATCAACGAGCCGACAGCGGCAGCTCTCGCCTACGGCCTCGACAAGAAGAAGGACGCCAAGACGATCGCGGTCTACGACCTCGGCGGCGGCACGTTCGACGTGTCCGTGCTCGAGATCGGTGACGGCGTGTTCGAGGTGAAGTCGACGAACGG